>NZ_JAUOER010000009.1:0-166386 GCF_031932025.1 Shewanella sp. SP2S2-4 | reverse complement strand
AGGTGGCAGCCAGTGAGTGGCTACAATTAAGTCAAATTCCCCTTGGTGGAGGCGTTTAAATAGATTACCACTGACATCGGTATCTATTACCAACTCTATACAGGTGAACTCTCGTATAAATTCCAATAAGCAGCTACTGAGGTAGCGCGTAATATAATCGGTCGGCACCCCAAGGCGGATTATCTCTCGGTTTTGGCAATCTTTAAGATCGTCTAGCGCTTGGGAGTTGAGCTGCATCATTTTGTATGCGTAGTTAAGTAGTGTCTTACCTGAATCGGTGAGCGTTACCCCTTTATTGTCGCGCAGCAATAGAGGCTGTCCGACACTCTCTTCCAGTTTTTTTATCTGCAAGCTTAATGTCGATTGCGTTCGACAGATCTGTTCGGCAGCTTTAGATAAATTGCCGCATTCTGCAACAGCGATAAAACTTTCGAGTAATTCGATTTTTAACATGGGGTATTGAGTTTGCTCATAGTGGTATCAGTATTACTCAATATCGACTGGTCACAAACCCTGTTATCGTTTGATTGTGAGGTTGCAATGTTTTTGTTTATTGAAATGTGACGGGGTCGCTATGAGTAGCTGGGAACAAAGAACGGATTATCTTGTTGAGGTTGCGCAGCGATGCCTTAGGGGGCATCAAAGTTTTGATTTGTACCGTTCTCATCTTGTTGCTGCGAGTCAAATTTCCAAAGGAACCATCTATAATCATTTTACAACAGAGGCTGATCTAGTGGTCGCTGTCGCTTGTGCTCAATATCAGGATTGGTTGATTTCGGCGAAGCAGGATCGGCAACAATATAGTGATCCTTTTGAGTGTTATCTGTTTCATCATTGCCAGCGCTTACATGATGTTTTAGCCCATAAGCGTTTCGTGATAGAACGCGTAATGCCTAATCAAGAGTTGTTGCTGCAAGCCTCGGAGGTTTATCGTCATCGATTTAGTGATTTGCTGGATCAATATAAAAAATGGAATAAAAACATAATTTTATCCGTTGGCGAACGCCCCGGGTTTGATCGTTATGAATTACTCAAAAATTATATTCGCGGTACGATGATCAACAGCGATGATGGCAGCAAACAATGCGGCGATGTGCAGACCTATTATCAATTTAGCTATGCGATGGGTCAGCTGATGGGACATTCGGATAAGCGAATTCCCACCAAACAAAAATTTACCGATTGGCTATTACAGCTACATGGTCAAGCTGCTACCTCGGCAGCGTGATCGTCACTTCAAGTCCGGTTGGGATGCGGTTCTCGGCTTTAATCTTACCCTTGTGGGCGGTAATCGCCGCTTCAGTGATTGCCAGCCCAAGTCCCCAGCCACCGCTTTCTCTTTGCCGTGCAGAGTCAGGGCGATAGAAGGGTTTGAAAATGGCATCGAGTTCGGTGGCATCTATGCCTGGTCCATCGTCTTTTATCGTGATTTTTACTTGATCAGCTGTTGCACTCGCCTGTAACTGAATGTCGCTTGCGGCATAGCGAATTGCATTACGCAGCAGATTTTCAATCGCGCGGGAAAGTGATTTAGGAAAATGCGCTAACTCAATTTCTTCATCGATATCGATAGTAATGCTTTTACCTTGCTGTTCTGCTTCAAATTCCGCATCGTCTAAAACTTGGCTCAGGGATTCTGCCAAGCCTAAATGTACTTTGGTTTCGTTAGTGCTGAGCTTGACCCGCGAGAGTTCTAACAATTCACTGATAAGCTTTTCGAGTTGCTCGGCTTCATAGCCGATACGATCCGTTTCTGCCGTTTGCTGGCCCTTTTTACGGGCGAGGGCTAACGACAATTGTAAACGGGTGAGCGGGGTACGTAGCTCATGGGAAATATCGCCCATCAATCTCTGTTGATTGTTCATCATAGATTCGATGGAGTCGGCCATGCTATTGAAGGCCTTAGCTAATTGGCCTATTTCATCTTTACGCTGTGTAGTGGACTTATCGACACGATGACTTAAGTCACCCTCTGCGAGGGCATTAGCACTCTTTTTAAGTGAATTTAATGCTTTACCTAAATGCCACGCGAGCAGGCCACATAATAATCCTGATAGGAAAATTGCTAGGCTTAAAGTTAATAACTTATTTTCGGCGAAGAAGAAAAACCAAGGCCGCGGATGGTTATCCGGCAGCCGGCCGTAGAGCGAATACGTCTCTGCGCCCAGATTGAATTGAAAGGGGCCAAACACCAGCTCATCTTTAAACTGATGGCTAATAGGTTGTTTTTCTTCATCGGCCATCAACATAAAGCTGCGCACACCGCGACTCACTCTGTGGGTGTTGACGACTTGGCCTTGGCTGTTGACGAGATAAACCCGTAGCGGCTTGCCTTCCATGTCTCTGTGCCTTTCCCAGCGACGAAGAAAGTCGGATTCCAGTAAGGCAGGATTTTCTTGAATGCGCTGCGCTATGGTCGATAGGACTTTTTCAAGGTGAGGTGGCAGCGGTGCACGGTCGTGACTCTGCTGCAGCAAGGGTAACAGACCGACCAAGGCAATGATCAGCGAGCTGCAGAGCCAGAATCCGAGCAATAATTTGATAAATAAACGATTAGGCACAGTCGATACCGCCGTTATGGAAGCCAAATATAACCTTTGCCACGGATGGTTTTCACCCTTGGCCGCCCATCGCTACGCTCGGGGAGTTTTTTACGTAGATTCGATAAATGCATGTCTAAGCTGCGATCGAAGGGCATGAGTTTTTTGCCGAGCACTTTCTCGTTTAACTCTTCCTTGTTCATCAACTCGCCAGCGTGCAGTGCTAGGGTGTGCAGCAGAGTGAATTCTGTGCCTGTAAGTATGATCAACTGCTCGTTACAGTAAGCCTCTTGGCGCGATGGGTCTAAGCGTAAATCGCCAAATTCTTGTGCGGGCGCGGCATGGATTTCTTGGGTTGTTAAGTTCGAACGACGAATAATGGCGCGGATACGGGCGATTAACTCTCTGTCATTAAACGGCTTTGGCAGATAATCATCGGCGCCGATTTCAAGCCCAACTACGCGATCGATTTCATCGCCGCGGGCGGTCAGCATTAATACTGGCGTTTGCTTGTGCTGACGCAGTGCACGCAGGACTTCGAAGCCGTTCAATTTAGGCAGCATGACATCGAGTAAGATCAGATCGTAATCCGCACTCAGTGCCAGATCTAAACCTTGTTTACCGTCGTAGGCCAAGGTTAATTGAAACCCTTCTAACTCGAGCAGTTGCCCTAGTAGCTCCGATAAACCCAGATCGTCATCGATTAATAATATCCGACTCATACTGTTCCTTAATCTCTGTAATATGGCCTTATGCGCCCATGTAATACTGGCACTTTTAGCGCTTTGGCTGAGTATACCTGTTTTGATGTCAATTGCTGTGTAGCAATGTAAGCCAAAGTAAAGAATAGAGTTATTGCCGCAACTTTACAGTGATTTACTCAGGCAACGCCCTCACTTACATATAGGGGTTTAGACTGGAAGGGTCGAAAGTGACTCGGCTTAAAAGGGTCGTCACTGTGTCTTATTAATTGCCATATTAAAGTTGAACCATCGAGGTTAACACTATGAAAACATTATCACCTTTGAAAGCGAGCCTGTTTGCCATTCTAGCGAGTTCTGCGGTTTTCGCGACGGCAGTTAATGCTGCACCTAAGGATGCTGGCTGCGACTTCTCTAAATCTGAATTCCATAAAGGCGACCGCATGGAACATGGCGGCCGACATATGGACCACGGTGGCATGCATCGTATGTTTGAAGGGCTCGATTTAACGGATGCCCAGAAAGCTGACGTCAAAAAGTTGTTTGCCGATCAGAAAGCCACGCGCGCTGATAATCGTCCAACGAAAGAGGAACGCTTGGCACATCGCACTGAGATGCAGGCCTTAATTACCGCGCCTAGTTTTGATGAAACACAAGCAAAGGCACTGATGAGTGCGCAGCAAGAGCAGCGTCAAACTCAAGCCATTGAACGTATGAAGCTGCATAATCAAATATTTAATCTGCTGACACCAGAGCAGCAAGCTAAGTTTAAAGCGAGATTTGAAGCACAAGCTGGTAAAGAACCTCGCGGTTAAGCGTCTTAGCTGATATACAATAGGGTCATAGCTTCTCAAGATAGATCCCTTATGACTCAAACTTCCCAATACGATTTTTGGGTCAAACTGGCTAGCCGCGCTTCCGTGGCTACCGCTTTGATCCTTATTCTTATCAAGATGTTCGCTTGGCTTTATTCCGGCTCTGCCAGTATGTTGGCATCTTTGACGGATTCCTTTGCCGACGCACTCGCTTCCATCATCAACTTTATTGCGATTCGTTACGCGCTTGTGCCGCCGGATCATGACCACAGATATGGCCATGGTAAGGCTGAGCCGTTAGCGTCTTTAGCGCAATCCGCCTTTATTATGGGCTCCGCTTTCCTGTTGCTTTTTTATGGTGGCGAGCGGTTATTAACGCCCGTTCCCGTTGAGAATGCCACCATAGGTGTGGTGGTTTCTGTTATCGCGATTATTATGACTTTAGCTTTAGTGACGTTGCAAAAACGCGCATTAGCGGCGACAAAAAGCACTGTTGTCGAAGCCGATTCACTGCATTACAAGTCAGACTTATTCCTTAATGGTGCGGTACTGTTAGCACTCGTCCTATCCCAGTATGGTTGGTGGTGGGCTGACGGTTTATTTGCAGTAATGATTGCATTCTATATTGGTCATCAAGCCTTTGGCTTGGGCTATCGCTCAATTCAAGCCTTGTTAGACCGAGAGTTAGACGAAGAAACTCGCCAGCAAATCACGCAAATCGCGATGGAAGATCCACGGGTGCAAGGGCTGCATGACTTACGTACTCGTCAGGCTGGCAAAACCGTTTTTATCCAATTCCATTTAGAGCTTGATGGCAATCTGAGTTTGAATGAAGCCCACAGTATTGCCGATACGACAGGGATAAAGGTCAAGGCCGCCTTTGAAGATGCCGAGGTGATTATTCACCAAGACCCAGTCAAACCTGAAGTCAACGAAACATAAAGTAAGGGCAAGCGATGGCATGGATGCAGAAGCAAGGTCACAGATGGGATCATTCCACTCGATTGATATGTCGCTATCAGAGGCTATCGACTCGCTTTGAGTTGATAGTTGAATCTGATATTCGTGATGTGAACGTTCCTGCAGATGCGGAAATTACGGTCTCAACTCAAGCGCTGTCCTCGAGAGTGAATCAAGCAGATAGTACAGTCACTCCTGTGATAGCGGTGGCTTGGAGTCAGTTAGTCCTGCGTAAACATCTTTATTACCTACCGCAGAAAATTGATTTTGAAATATCTAACCAAACTTATCGAGTCCATATCTGGCCATTATTCCTTTGGCGCACCCGTATTATTTGTCTAGCGACTGGCCGAGTTGTCGTATCCGAATGTTTAGATGTGAGAAGGCGTTGTTCCCTCATACGTTGGCTATATGCCAGTTTTATAGGATTGTTGCGGGTGCTAAGTTAACATCGTTAATTGTTTCAATTTAAAAAAAATACTTACAGTAAGTATGGTTTTGCTACATAGCGAATAACTAAAACTTCCATTTTTCGACTCAAGCTGAATCAATGCTGTATGGTTTGTATTTTGGTAATTTAAACCATGACACTTCTTAATTGCTTATTGTAATATCCGCGCTGTCTAATACTTACGTTAAATCATTAGGGAAATATGATGAATAAGTTATCAATTGTTGCTATCTCTTTACTATCAGCATTCGCGGCTACTCAAGTATCTGCTGCAACCGACACGACAGGATTTTATGTGGGTGGCGCATTAAATAGAGTCACAGCAGATACTTTTGGTGGTTCAGAAACCGGTACTGGTGTAGGCGTATACGGTGGCTATAACTTCAATGAGTGGTTTGGTTTAGAAGCTAACCTGTTCGCCACTGGCGACTTAGGCGATAAGGATGTTGATATTAGTGCTGGCGCATTAAGCTTCACACCTAAATTTACTGCACAAATCAATGATATTTTCTCTGCCTATGCCAAAGTGGGTATCGCATCTATGGCTGTGAATGTTGATGGCTATGGTTACGATGAAGACTTTACTGGTTTTGGTTGGACTTACGGTGTAGGCGTTAATGCCGCCGTAACAGAACACTTAAATATCCGTGTAAGCTATGATGTCACTACGGGCGATTTAGATGCAGACCGTAGCTATTTAGGATTAAAAGATATAGACACCGATATTAAGCAATTCGCTGTAGGTGTGCATTATCAATTCTAATTTCTTTATATTTGGCATATTTAATTAATGCCAATGAAAAGAATTTCAAATAAAAAGGGATATGAAAATATCCCTTTTTACTTTTTTATTATTAATAATCTTGTGTCGGGATTACGAGTGATAACGTTATTTTATTTACTCAATCCATCGACAGCTCTTTGAGTTTTCGCGTTAAGGTATTTCGTCCCCAGCCTAAACGTTTCGCCGCTTCTTGTTTATGGCCTTGGGTATGGCGCAGCGCAGTTTCTAGCAGTATGCGTTCGAAAGCGGGTTGTACCTCAGTTAATAGA
Organism: Shewanella sp. SP2S2-4; assembly: GCF_031932025.1. NCBI lineage: Bacteria > Pseudomonadati > Pseudomonadota > Gammaproteobacteria > Alteromonadales > Shewanellaceae > Shewanella > Shewanella sp. SP2S2-4. Next base: position 159,866 of record NZ_JAUOER010000009.1, on the reverse strand, counting down.
TCGCTGTTTCCTTCCGAGAGTTTTTGATCTATCCACTCAGTCAGTGCCGATTGCCAATCTTGGCTGCCTTTCGCCGTGTGGGTGACACTCACAGGATCTTTCAGTAATTCTGGCGGTAAATCTTGGGGTAAAATTTCTTGCCCCGATGCCATAACGGTTAACCAGCGGCAGGTGTTTTCGAGTTGTCTGACATTACCGGGCCAAGGTAATTGGGATAGTTTTACCGCGGTTTCCTTGGTCATTATTTTAGTTTCTACACCAATTTCCTTCGCTGCCGAGGCGAGGAAATGGGTGGCGAGTTGGGGAATGTCTTCCCGTCTTTGTGACAGTGGCGGTAAGTGCACGCGGATCACGTTGAGGCGATGGAATAAGTCTTCCCTAAAGCCGCCTTTTTGCACTAATAATTCAAGATCTTGGTGAGTCGCCGCTATAATACGCACATCCACTTGCACCGCATTATGACCACCGACGCGGTAGAACTGGCCATCGGCAAGTACTCTGAGTAACCGTGTTTGTACATCTAGCGGCATGTCGCCGATTTCATCTAAAAAGAGGGTGCCACCGTTTGCTTGTTCGAACCGACCTTGGCGGACATTGGCTGCGCCAGTGAAGGCACCTTTTTCGTGGCCGAATAGCTCTGATTCGATCAAATCCTTAGGGATCGCAGCCATGTTCAGCGCGATAAACGGCTTATCTTTACGTGGGCTGTGTTTGTGTAACGCGCCAGCCACTAATTCTTTACCCGTCCCCGATTGGCCATTGATCAGCACGCTGATCGACGAGCGTGAAAGCCTGCCTATGGCGCGAAACACTTCCTGCATAGCTGGCGCTTCACCTATGATTTCGGGTGTTTTGACTTGGGCTTCCTGCGCGGGTGCGGGGCTCTGTTCAGTGGCATGGGTGAGTGCGCGCTCGACCAGAGAGATCGCCTCATCGATGTCGAAGGGTTTAGGCAGATACTCAAATGCGCCCGCTTGATAGGCACTGACGGCGCTGTCTAAGTCTGAGTGCGCCGTCATAATGATCACGGGAATATGGGGGTAATGCACCTGCAATCGTTCGAGTAGACTTAACCCGTCCGTGCCTGGCATACGGATGTCCGACACTATCACGTGCGGTTGCGATATTTCTAAGGCCTGCCACAGGGATTCGGCGGCGGCAAAGCTGGCGGTACTGAGCTTGGCACCTTGTAGTGCCTTTTCGAGTACCCAACGTATCGAGCTGTCATCGTCGAGGATCCACACTTGTTCACTAATTCGCATCTTGCTTCCTCATACGGTATGGGTAGGTACTGTCGAAATTATTTAGCGCCTAAAATCGGTAATGAAATGATGAATTCGGTGTGCCCAGCGCTGGAGAGGCAATCGATTCTGCCCGAGTGTAAACGGGCAATATTATGGGCAATTGAGAGGCCTAAACCTGAACCTTGCTCACGGCCTGTCACCATTGGATAAAATAATGTGTCCATCAGCTCAGGCGGTATGCCGGGGCCGTTGTCGATAATCGATAGGGTTAACACTAGCTTGTGGCGCTGTGAACCTATAGTGACTTGGTGTTGAGTGCGAGTGCGGATCAAAATCTCGCCGCCCGTATGCTCAAGCGCCTGCACCGCATTTTGTAAAATGTTGAGCACGGCTTGCTGCATTTGGTCTGGGTCCATCTCGATATCGGGAATGGATGGATCGTAATCCCGTTTAAGCTGAATGTTAGCGGGTAGCGCCATTTCAACTAATTTATAGACCTTTTGCACCACTTGATGGATGTTGTGCAGACTGTGCTGTGTTGGCCTTTGGGGGCCGAGCAGGCGATCCACTAAATTACGCAGTCGATCGGCCTGCTCAATGATGAGGGTAGTGAATTCCTTCAGCGCCGGATCATCCAGCTCCCGCGATAACAATTGCGCTGCACCGCGCAGGCCGCCTAAAGGATTTTTGATTTCATGGGCTAAGTTGCGCACCAAAAACTGCGCCGCTTGTTGCTGTGCATCTTGACTCAGCTGCTGATGAATGCGTCTTTGTTGATCGACTTGGCGCAGTTCGAGCAGGCTGAGTTCAGCCTCGTCATCGAGGGGAATAAGGGTTAAATCAACGGTATGGTGCTGGCCATCGAGCGTGACTAGGGCCGCTGTATTGACCGTTAAACCTTGGCCAGCTGTTACTGCATCCCTCAATAACTGGGCTTCGACACCGAGGATTTGATAATGCTCAGGCAAAGCTTGTTCTACGAGTCTATGGCTGCCAACACCTAATAATTGCTCTGCTGCTGCGTTGGCATAACAAGGCTTAAGATCCTTATCGATGACAAGTACAGCGGTAACTAAATGATTGAGCAGTGTCTCTTTATCCATCGACCGTTCCTAGAAATAGGGTTGCACCACTATGGTGCACCAATCTGGTGCAAGCTGCAACTTGTCTTCATCAAACGGTTTAGTCTTGGGCGTTTAATCTAACTCTATGTATTTAAAGTTTTTATACTAACTTTATCTATGCATTGAGTGGCATTAACGCTTAGCTGCTTGATGAAGAAATATCTTTCTTGGTGAACTTGATGCAAAGACTTTGCCGTTTTGAGTCAAAGCGTCAACGACTAAGGTATGTTCACCCCGGTCGATGTTTTTGAGTTTGAAGGTACCGCCAATTTGCGGCTGACCGACGGGGGTGCCATCGAGTTTGAGGACCATTAAATACTGGCTTTTTAGCTCAGGGGTGATAGTCGCAACGACGTCGAAATCGCCATTATTATCTCTGACGGTTTCTTCTTCTGCTGGGGAAGTGATATTAACTTTATATTGAATAGATTCAATTGCTTGGTTTGCGTTATTTGAGTCTGTTTTGGGCTGAGGAAGGGCAATTTGATTTAAGGTCTTCTCTTTTAGCTCAACGACTTGGGCATTTGGCTGCGGCTCATCTGAGTAATGGACTTTGCCATCTTTATCGACCCATTTATAAACCGTCGCTTGCGCTAACATGCTAAATAGCACTAAGCCGATGAGTGTGAGTGAACGCATGCTAAAGTCCCTGTAGCCTTGAGAGAGAGTTAATCAAGATTAGTCTCTTTTACATCAAAAATCATGGTGTTTGTTATGCGGCGTCGCTACATGGAAGGCGTAAAACGCGACAGGAAAGGGAGAGCTAGAAATCGGACTGGGTTGAACGAACTGAAGTTCGGGCACACTCATGTACCCGAACTCGAGTTGTAAATTACACGCTTGCGTCGAGTTGTTTCTCGATCTCACTCGCTTTAACCCAAGCGGCATGCTGGGATAATTGAGTGGCATAGCGTTGAATGTGTTCAAATTTTTCGAGGTCGCCACTATTAGCCAGTAGCTCCACCACGAAGGACATCATGATATCCGCACCTGTGAGCTTGTCTGCAACCAAGTAGGTTTTACCGGCCAACATATCATTGAAGTAGTGGCTTATCTTACTGACTTCTATCGCGGCATAACCTTCAAGGAAGTTGGTTTTACAGCCATCCTTTTGCACGAACATACGCAGTAACAAAGGTAGCATGGCTGAGCTTTCGGCAAAGTGTAGCCATTGCAGATAATCGATGTAGTCAGCGCTGTCTCTAGCGGGGGCTAAGGTATCAGCCGCATATTTTTCAATCAGATACTCAGTGATCGCGCCTGACTCCGCAATCACTTGACCGTCCATTTCGATAACGGGTGATTTGCCCAACGGATGAATTTGCTTAAGTTCGGGTGGCGCGAGAAAAGTCTGGCTATCACGCTGATAACTCTTAATTTGATAAGGTTGACCGAGTTCTTCTAGCAACCAGATGATACGTTTAGAGCGTGATTTATTGAGATGGTGCAAGGTGATCATTGGCTTCCCTTTCGACTGTGAGAGTACATTTTTAGCTATCGCACCATTATGGTGCGATAGCTATTTCTACCGCATTTAGCACACTCGAGCTTGTCATTATTCACTTCAAGCTGAGTGTGTCGCGTCATTTATCGCTTAACCTCTGGCGTTCAGTTGCGCGACGATGGCCTGAGCAACGGCTTCGGATGATCCTGGGTTTTGACCTGTGATCAAATGGCCATCTGCGACAACAAAGCTTGTCCAATCATCACCTTTGACATAAGTGCCGCCGTTTTTCTGCAGCATGTCTTCGACTAAAAATGGCACGATATGAGTAAGTTGCACGGCTTCTTCTTCAGAATTACTGAAACCGGTAACGCGCTTGCCGCTGACCAATGGCTTACCATCACTGGCTTTAGGGTGCAGCAGTGCCGCAGGCGCATGACAGACGAGCCCTAGGGGTTTATTCGCTTGATAGAACTGTTCAATCAAGGCGATAGAATGTTTATCTTCGGCAAGATCCCACAGTGGGCCGTGGCCGCCTGGATAGAAAACCGCATCATAATCAGCTGCGTTAATTTCACTTAAGCAAGTGGTATTTGCTAGCAGTGCTTGTGCCTCAGGATCTTTGCTAAAGCGCGCAGTGGCTTCAGTTTGAAAGTCTGGCTCATCACTTTTTGGATCGAGCGGGGGTTGACCGCCCAATGGCGAGGCTAAGGTAATGTCAAAACCTTTATCTTTAAACTCATAAAAAGGTGAGGCGAATTCTTCGAGCCAAAAGCCGGTTTTTAAACCTGTGTCGCCGAGTTTATCGTGTGAAGTTAGTACCATTAATATATTCATTTTCATACCTTTACCTAAGTTGCTCACATCAATACGTGTGAGCTTTGGGTTTAGTTCAATCAGGATACCATTTGACGTTATAGGGCTAAGGTCAAAATGTCACGGCTCATTGCTGGGTTAATGTTGCCATGTTCGCCGAGTGCCACCATGCCGTGCAGTTCAAGCTGTTTCACTACGGTATCAACGTGGCTGGCATCGAGATCATAGGCAGATAAATGTGTCGGTATGCCCATGGCTTCGAAGAAAGCCTTAGTTTTTGCAATAGCGGCATCGATGCGCTCGTCATCGGTACCTGTGTTGATGTGCCACACGCGGTCTGCGTATTGGAGTAATTTTTCGCGCTTAGCCTCTTTGGTACATTGCAGCAGAGCAGGCAATACGATTGCCAATGTACGCGCATGGTCGATGTCGTAAAGCGCAGTCAGTTCATGGCCTATCATGTGGGTTGCCCAATCGTGCGGAACGCCTACGCCAATCGTGCCGTTGAGTGCCATAGTGGCAACCCACATTAAGTTAGCGCGAATGTCGTAGTCTTCGGGTTGAACCAATACCTGTGGACCAAGCTCAATCAAGGTTTGTAACAGACCTTCGGCAAATCTGTCCTGTACGGCGGCGTTAACGGGGTAAGTGAGGTATTGTTCTGTGATATGCACAAAAGCATCGACTACACCGTTGGCCACTTGGCGTTCTGGCAGGGTGAAGGTTTTCGTCGGATCGAGTATTGAGAATTGTGGATAAACCAAGTCATTACGGAATGGCAGCTTAGCTTGTAGTGATTTTCTGGTCACTACGCTGGCGTTGTTCATTTCTGAACCCGTCGCAGGCAAGGTTAATACTGAGCCAAAAGGCATAGCTTGAGTTACTTTTGCGCCCCAGCTAGTAAGAATATCCCAAGGTTCACCTTCGAATACTGCTGCAGCGGCAACAAATTTAGTGCCATCGATAACCGAACCACCACCCACTGCGAGCAGGAAGTCGATCTTCTGTTCGCGCACTTGGGCGACGGCTTTCATTAAGGTTTCATAGGTTGGGTTTGGCTCAATGCCATCGAACTCGACAACGAAACGATTGCCCAATGATTGTTTAACTTCATCTAGCGTGCCGGTTTTTCTGGCGCTGCTGCCACCAAAGAGGATCATGACTTTAGCATCGCTCGGTACTAAAGCATCTATTTCGTCGATAGTGTCTTTACCAAAACGGATACGGGTTGGGTTGTAATAGTTAAAATTTAGCATGGATGATTTATCCCTTATTACTTTAAGTGAGTTACTTTAAATTAGCAGTGTTAAATGCGCTGCGTTAATTAATCGCCTATCAAATTAGTAGACCAGTCGTCTAATTTTGGGGAGTGAGAATGTATTCTTTAAAAATCTGGGCTGACTGATATCAGCCAATATTAGTTTTGAGTCGGTATTAGGTTAAAGGGCCGTTTTAGGCGTTAAAATGGCTTTAGTCGTCACTAGAGCGCGTTCGAGTGCCGCAGGGCTGTGGCCTAATTTATTCATTAAGCTGGCGCCTAACCACATGTGATACAACATTTCTGCGGTCGATTGCGGATCTTGCTCGGCGATTGAACTGTCGTTTATGCCAACTTGAACACAAGTGGTTAACCTGTCTATGATGCCGGCGGAACCTTTAAGTAAGGCAACTCGCATGGCTTCGGATAAATCGGCCACTTCAGCGCTGAGTTTCACGACTAGGCACTTTTGATCTACGCAGCCATCGGCTTGTACGTGCAACCATTGTTGCCAGTACTGCATCAAGCGTTGATAGCCCGTCAGCGTCGAGTCATTGAATAATGCGTCTAAATCTAACTGATATTTTTCGAAATAATCAGTTATGAGCGCTTCGCCAAATTGTTCTTTGGATTTGAAGTAATGATAAAACGAGCCTTTAGGCACTTCGGCGGCTTGCAGCAGTAGCGATAAGCCGACGCTGGAGAAGCCTTTACGTACGATCAGCTTGTAGCCGATGTCGAGAATGTGCTGGCGAGTGGATTGAGTTTCAATTTTCATGTGGGTTAGAATAAAACAAATTAGACCGGTCGTCTAGTGTTGTTTTTATCGGCGATATCAACACGCCCAATTTAGTCTTCTTTAAGTCGCGAGGTTTAAACTGTCTTGGGTCTGCCTAATAAAGCTATCAAATTGATAAAAAGCCAGACGGATAAAGCATGCAGAGGGTGAAATTGTGGTAAGGAGAAATGGTTCGGTAAGACAAAATACCCACAGTGCTGAGATAAACCGTCACTGTGAGCATTAGATTCATAATTGATATTGAAACTTTTACTCAATCAAGATGATTAGAGGTAACTGCAACAATATTCTGCAATGGCTGTGTTACGAATTTTAAAGCTGACATTTGCAGCCAGTTCAAATTGAGTTCCTTCGCTAAATTCTTGCCAAGTTATTGTTTCTGGCAGTAACACCTCAAAACGGCCGCTAGTCACTTCCATGATTTCGCCTTGAGAAGTCGAGAACTCATATTCTCCTGGTAATACAACACCTAAGGTTTGCTTGCTGCCATCTGCAAAAAATACGCTACGGCTAGCCACTTTGCCATCAAAGTAAATATTGGCTTTTTTAGATACTGACACTTGCTCGAGTAAACTCATTATTAATCCTCTTTAAATTGGCTTGAGGTGAATTTATATGCATATTTAATAATTTTCAATGCATCATTTGTCGTGTGGATGTGCGTATGGAATATAAGTTGATGCTAACGTTCGGTTTATAGAGTGTTTTCCACTCTATCATTTTGTTTGAAATGGTCGGTATGGCTTGGCTGTCATTTAAAGTTATTAATCATTTTTCTATTTAAAAATAATTGGTTGGCAGCATTTAGGTGAACTTTTGATGAAAATAGTCGGCATCGCTTTGTTTAGCTGAGATTCTTCTCCTATAGTTTTAGGGCAGATTTAATTTTGCAAAAAGTGAATGAATGGAATTAGAAGCGCGACAAGGAGTCTCACCATGGGTTTTACTCGTAAAATTCAGCTGATCAGTTTATTGATTGTCCTATTACCCCTCATATTTGCTACCGCGATAGTGACTTACATTGCTCGGGATGAGTTATTTGCCGAGGCTCAGTCTCGTTTAGTGGCGGTGCGCGAGATCAAGCAGCGACAGATTGTCGGTATGTTTCAGGACTTTTCAGATAACCTGCAGGCCGTTAGTGCGGTGATCGCCAGCCAAAAAAGCCTCGATACTATCTCCGACCTTGATGAGACCTTAAAGTCGTTAAATAAGTCTTTAGGTTTCTATGATCTGTTCATCATTCGGGATGACGGCACTGTGTTTTACACCGCCGCGAAGGAGTCGGATTTCGGCACAAATCTTCGCACTGGGCCTTATCATGATTCGGGATTAGCGCAGTTATTCAATAAGGCTTTGGGGGCTACTGGTACTGTATTATTGCAAGACTTCTCCGCATACGCCCCTTCAAATGGCCAACCAGCGGCATTTATTGGTCAGTCGATTCAATTCAATCAGCAAAGATTAGTGGTGGCGGCTCAAGTATCAATTGACCGCATCAACCGAGTTATGCAGATCCGCGAAGGTATGGGACAAAGTGGCGAGACCTATTTAATTGGCCCCAATAATCGCATGCGTTCCGATTCTTTTCTTGACCCGAACAATCGCACTGTGACCGCTTCCTTCGCTGGAACGGTTGCCCAGAATGGCGTCGACACACTTGCGGTGAAAGAGGCGTTGGCGGGTAAGACTGGTGTGATGCAAGTGAATGACTACAATCATAATCCAGTGTTATCTGCTTATTCTCCCGTTGTTGAACTTGGCTTACGTTGGGGCTTGATGGCTGAAATTGACGTAAGCGAAATCGCGGCGCCGGCTTATCGAATGTTGTTTATTGGCTTATTTGTTTGCGTGGCGGCCTTAGTGCTGGCATTCGCTGCTGCTAAGTTAGTCACAGGATTTGTGTTGAAGCCACTCGGCGGTGAGCCTGAGGACATGTGCAATTTGACCAGCATGATCGCCTCAGGGGATCTCACCCATAATCTGCCCCATGTTCAAACGGATAATCATCTGATGAGCTGGTTGGCCAGGATGCAAACAAAGCTCAAAGAAATCATTAGTCAGCTGGTGGGCGTTGGACATGAACTCGAATCCGCCGCGGAACAAAATTCTGCCGCTATGACCCAAGCCGATTGCAGTATTCAGATGCAGGCGAAAGAGACCGATATGCTGGCAACCGCAGTCGAAGAAATGAGTTATGCCGCCGCGGAAATCAGCACGAATACGCTTAAATCCTCTGATGAAGTCTCTGCCTGTACTCATTCGAGTGAAATTCTTTCGCAAAATTTAGCCAGCACACGTAAAAGCTTGAAAGTGACCTTGAGCAGTTTTGCGACCATACATCAACAGGTGGGCAGCCTTGAGGCTGACAGTCAGAAAATCGGTTCGGTATTGGCTGTGATTAATGCGATTGCTGAACAAACGAATCTGCTGTCACTTAATGCGGCGATTGAAGCAGCGAGAGCTGGTGAACATGGTCGTGGCTTTGCCGTAGTTGCCGATGAGGTGCGCCAGTTAGCAGTTAAGGTTCAGTTGGCTACTCAGGATATTGGTCAAGTGTTAAAAGGCATTCAACAGCAATCTGGCGTGTTGGCGCTGCATAGTGTGACTTGTACAACTGAAGCCTCTAAAACCGCAGAAGATGCCGATGGCATGCAAGCCGCAGTGGATGACATCGCTTTACGTTTAGAAACCTTAAAGGCATTAATGATCCAAACCGCCACCGCCGCGGAGGAGCAAACAACGGTTTCGGCAACGATTGCACAGGGGATTGCTGGCTTGAGCGTGGCGGCGGAAGAAAATAGCGCGGCGATCAGCCAAGTGGCGGCGAGTACGCGCAGTTTGTTAGGGTTAGCGAATCAGCTTGGTTTAACAACGGCACAGTTTAAGGTGTAGGTATTTGCGCTGTATTTGCCGTGTTCAACCTTAGTTGATGCTGCAAATATGACTGAGCTGGATGTTACACATCCGCCAGAAATGGATTTCTGGCGGATATTTTTATTGAGACTTCAGTTGTTTATTCCATGAGAGAGCATTAACGCTTACGCCAAATTGTCATTTCGGAGATGGAATGTTGGAATTTACGTTTTGTCTCGCGGATGACGAAGGGAATCTCCTTCACTGCGACCAGCTCAAATTGGCCGATCAAGGTTTCGGTCAAGCCATCTAAGGTGGTGAAGTTCTCTCCTTTGACTTTAACACCACCGAGCCATTTATCCTTGGGCGTATAATCCTCCAGCCAAGTGTACGGCGAAGTAATAACAAGGTATCCACCTTGATTAATCCGCTGGGCAATACTGGTTAAAAAGTGCTTAGGATCGTTCAGTCTGTCAATAAGGTTCGAGGCATAAACCAAGTCATAACCTGTATACATTGGCTTTAAATTACAGGCATCACCTTGCATAAAGTTGACTTTTTTCGCCTCAAGGCCATAGCCAAGTTTAGCTAGGCTCGCGCTCTTAAATTCCTGTAAGTCGCCCTCGGTACGTATGGTGTAACGTTTTTCACCTTGTTCGGTCAGCGCATAGGCCTGTTGAATAAAGCGCGCCGAAAAGTCGATACCATCAACATGATCAAACACTTTTGCCAGTTCAAAACTCGCTCGACCTACGGAGCAGCCGATGTCGAGGGCTTTGGCGGTATGGGTGAGTTGAATTTCACTGAGTGCTTGCTGCACGCCATTGACACAGAAGTTAGCAACCCCGAAATATTCGGCGCCGTAGTGGAATTCAAGGTATTGGGAAATCAGTTCATCAGTTTCGTACACATTGACCTCGGCCATTTGGGCGGGATTTTGCGTGGATTCCACATAGCGGAAGCCAGCGTGTTGATAAAAATGTCGACGAAACGCATAGCGTGACGAAGCAATGGCTTCATTACCTGTGGAGATCCACGAACCACCTTTGATGAGATTATGCTTACCATCGAAGGTTGGAGTCGAAAAATCATCATAGAGTGGATGCACGGCAAAACCGTTAAAGCCGTCGATTGCGGTTTCTGTCCATTGCCAAACATTACCAACAATATCGAAAAAGCCATTATGTTCGAAGCGATTCACTGGGCAAGAAGAGGCGTAATAAGCCAAAGCAATATTGCCCGGTACTTCATGCCAGTCTGGCGCATCGGCAGGTACACTCTCACGTAATATGTACCATTCGGCTTCCGTCAGTAGGCGAATATTGCTTTGCTTTTGCTCGGCTTTCCAATTGCAGAAGGCTTTAGCTTCGAGTTGATTCACTTCTACCGGCCAGTTTAATGGCAGCGGGATTTCTTCGGTTAAGTTACGTTGCCACCATTTGTCTTGTTTTAAGCGCCAAAAACGCGGCATTTGAGCTTGGGTATAGGCAAGCCAAGCTTGGCCTTCTTCATTCCAAAATTGGGGTGAGCGATAACCGCCAGCCTCGACGAATACGAGATACTCTTGATTCGAGACTAAGAATTTAGAGGCCTTAAAGTCGGCAACATTAAAGATTTTATGGCCGTATTCGTTGTCCCAGCCGTAGGTTTGATCTTGTTCAGTTTTACCTAAGGTCACTTTTTGCCCTTTTACAGCTAATAAACTGTTGGCCTCGGCAGGGGCGGTGTCTTGGCAAGCAGGCCAGTAGCTGTTAGGTGCGATAAGTTCCAGCGGCAGTTGGCGGATGATCACCGATGAGGTTTCTAAGTGAATACGCTCATGTTCAATGCCCATTAAAATGATCCAAGCTGGGCTGTCTTGAGTGAGCGGCAGCGCCAGCGGCATTTCATCAATCACGCGATTGACGACAGCGTTAACTTGCTGGCGATAGCTTCGCACTTCTGCCACGTTCGGCCATGGATAATGTTGCTCGTTCAGATCGTCCCAAGACATCTCATCGACACCAATGGCAAACATGGATTCGAAGTTATCGTTTACCCGTTCGTCGAGAAATTTGCCGAGTTTGAGCTTGTTGATATAGAAAGTGGCCGTATGGCCAAAATAAAAGATCAACGGATGACGCAGCGGCTCGGCTTTGAGGTAATAGGCGCTATCTTCTTGGATCAAATCAAACAGTGACTCGTACAGAGCCCATGTCTGATTAAAGTACTGCTTAAGCTCTTGACGCTTTCCTGCCTCAGTTTCACCAATGAGCTTAAGGGTTTGAGGGGGTTGCGTTATGGGCTTATCCATAGGCAAGTAAACTCCGTATTTATCGGCCTGCGCTGCAAGCATGGGGACATGAATCTATCGTGTGTGACTCTATACGCGATTACTGGGCTCAGGATCACTTTGTCAGCTTAATGTGTCGATTTGATTTACAAACTAACAGAAACACGAATTGAGTCCAACATCAGCCACTGGCGCTAAAACATCTCGGATATGACCTTTAGAGTTAAGAATATCTTACAAAGGAAGTGAGCATTGCGTTTTGTGATACCAGCCTTTTTAGGATTAAAATTATTTTATCCCTGAAGAGTATTTTCTCTGTCGGGGTTAAGGCAGAATGATCCCGTCCGTAAAATTATTATGCAGGATATAACGGGATGACAATTAACGCATTATGGATACCCGCCTGGTACGAACTTGATCAATCGATCGTAATGGGTGTGACTGAGGAGTTTGTCTTTCATAAGACTGTCGCAAACGAGGCGTTAACGTTTTACAGCGGTGCAAAGGGGAGCGATGCCGTTAAGGCAACGGGAACCATTTCGGCCATTAAACATAATGTCTTGGGGGACATTGAAAGTGTCGATGCACAGGGGCTCGATTATACGCTGGTATTGCAAGATGGACGGCGTTTGTTAGTCAATGCTGAGGAAAATCCAGGATTGATTTATGAGTGGGTTGATGACAGTTGGCAGCCGTCAGATATGGTTATCACAGATTGGACGTTGGCAGTACAATTTGCGTCTTTATCACCATTGACGCCAATAAAGTAATTGAAGATTTATGGTTAAGTGACTAAATAGGTAAGTGCAGTTAACGTTCGGGAGCTGACGTTGACTGCACTTTTACTAGCTCTGCAAGTTGTTGGTATTCTTGTTTTATTTCTGCCACATACACATCGTGAAAATCTAACTCATTAAACTCATCAAGGCAGAGCTGGTAACGGCGTAGCTGCTCAGCTTTTTCTTCAGCGGTATCCCATCTTTCCATTAGCATAGCGTTTGATTCCATTCATAAATTTAATTCCTTATTCACTTCACATATTTTAACGACAGTTATTGCTATTTAACTGAGCTGGTTTGAAGTTTGTTGTATGCATTTATGCCGTTGGGCGTCATGCAATATAGAAATCTATTTTAAACAGAGGGTTGAGCTGAAATAGTCAGTTTTACCGTATGGTGATGGACTTTTCTCCTTATCTTATTCGGGACAAATGCTTACACAGGCGTCAGCCATAGCCTGATTGTGTTGCTATCTTGATGATTGGATTGTACCAGTGAGCATTTTGCTCTAGATTGATATTTCTTTGTTTTCATCTTCTGGTCTTGAGTCTTTTTTGCCCTTTGGAGCCGCGTAATGGCGAATATTTTGTTAGTTGCCAATCTCAACTGTGATCGGATTTTACTGCTTGATAAACCTTTAAAAACAGGTGGTCGTTTCCATTATCAAGATGGTGGACAAAGGCTCGGTGGCGGCGGGGCAAATACCGGATTAGGTTTAGTTTGGGCTGGGCATAGCGTCGCGTTGGTGAGTCAAGTTGGTCGTGATGATATGGGGGATTGGTTGATTGCAGAAGCTAGCACTCAAGGGCTCGATTGCCGTTTAGTGCAGCGCCGTGCCAGTAATACTTGTGAAATGCTGCTCGTAATGACGCCAGACGGCGAGCGAACAATTATTCGGCCACAAAGACCCATATTTGAATTATCGGTACCGCCGAAGTGGCAATCATGGGATGCGTTATATTTTAATACTTCCGCTGAAGGCACTGTTAGTTGGGCAAAAACAGCTTTAGAACATTGCCTAGTGGTCGCGCAATTAGCCAAGGATGATAGGCAGAGACCTTGTCATATTTTGCTGGCCTCTATGAGCGATATGCAGGGGAGGTGTGAAGCGGCATTCTGGGAGTATGGTGTGAGTATTGCTGGCAATTCATTAGGTTATTTTATTGTCACCGATGGCATCAATGGGGCTAAGGTTTACACGCACGATCAAGTGCAGCATGTTGCGGCTATCCCTGCCACTGTAGTTGATACTACAGGCGCTGGCGATGCCTATGCCGCAGGACTTATCCATAGTCTATGCACTGGCCAGTCGATTACTGAGGCAATGGCAGAAGGCGCAGTGTGGGCGGCGTTTGCAGTGGCAACCGATAGTTCTATTCCTGGTGAGGCACTAAAACAGTATTTAGAGGCGAAGTAAATCGCATGATAAATCTGCGGGCGAGCAGTTTGAGTCATCTTTTTGTTATACGTCCTTGCTAGAGTATGTCTTGTGGCGCATAGCTCTTGTCCCTTAACGTTTTCTTGTGCTTTTCTCCCATTTATTGGTTAGTATGTTTTTTGCCTCGTTTCCCCAACGAGGCATTTTTTTGCTCAAAATAAAGTTATTCCATCGCAGAACATTCATAAGGTTGAAATGTTGTGCGGCCATGGCGCAATTGCGTTAACATTTATTCAACTAAAATAGTTATCGTGACATTAAAATAATAAGCCACTCAAGGTGTTCTGTAGTCTTTGGAGTTGAGAATGGGCAATAACGCTTGGAATGATAAGAATAAATTTATTTGGTTGCTCTCTGTTCTGCTTTTGGTTGCCTTTTTAGTGACCAGTGGTATCAGTTACAAGGTGGCCCATGACTCACTGAGTCAACAAATCGAGAGTAATACCCTACCACTCACAAGTGACAATATTTACTCTGAAATTCAGCAGGATTTGCTGCGACCTATCTTTATTTCATCCTTGATGGCGCAGGATACCTTTGTTCGCGATTGGACATTAAGCCACGAGCAAGAGCCAGAAAAACTGATCCGTTACCTTAAGGAAATCCAAGAGAAATACGATACAGTCACCAGTTTTTTTGTGTCAGAGAAAAGTCGGCATTATTACCACTCCACGGGTATTTTAAAACAAATCCAAGATGTTGAGCCCGATGATGCTTGGTACTTTCGAGTGCGCTCTTTACCCGAATCTGAGCATTATGAGGTCAATATTGATGCTGATACGGCGGACCGCAGTAAAACAACCGTATTCGTAAACTATAAAGTTTTTGATTTTGAAGGCAAATTTATAGGCGTTACCGGTGTGGGTTTGGCGGTTGAAAAGGTTAAGTCTCTCATCGAGCTTTATCAAAAACGTTATAACCGTCGTGTGTTCTTTACCGATCGGCAGGGCAATGTCACTTTGCATGGCGATGAATATGATGGTGCGGATTCGCTGCAAACCAGTCCCGGGCTTGAAAATTTAGCGACGCGTATTTTAACCAGTCCAAGTGCGGCTTTTAGCTACCAGAGAAATGGTAAAACCGTTTATCTCAACAGCCGTCTAGTCCCTGAATTTAAGTGGTATTTGATTGTTGAGCAGGAAGATGCGCCTCAGGAGCGGGAGTTACTGAATACTTTTTGGGGCAACTTGGGCTTAAGCCTAATGGTGACCCTAGGGATTTTATTCATCTCCAACATGACCTTAGGTCGTTATCAGCGCAAATTAGAAGTGATGGCGTCTACCGATAAGCTTACTGGCGCCGCTAACCGTCAGGTATTTGATGAGTACTTTAGGCAGGCGTTAGATAAGGCTAAGTTGGCACAATCGCCGATTTCAATACTCTTGCTGGATATTGACCACTTTAAAAAAGTGAACGACAGCTATGGGCATGGGATTGGTGACTTAGTATTAAAAACCATGACGAATATGCTGCGTGGCGCGCTGCAGCAACAGGATATTTTATGTCGTTGGGGCGGCGAGGAGTTCTTGATTTTACTTCCGGGGATGGATTTAACCCGAGCGGCAGAACTGGCTGAACAGATCCGTGAGCTTATTTTTCAGCGGGAAATTAAAGTGAATGGATTACATATTTCTATTACTGCCAGTATCGGCGTCGCCGAGCATCAGGCGCAAGAGCCTGCAGAAGATCTGATCAAGCGTGCCGATCTGGCCTTGTATCAGGCTAAGGAAGCCGGTCGAAATCAAGTGGTGTTAAATCATTCATAGATTCAGCCCCGTGCTTATTGGTGGCAAGATGTCGCCTACTTTTATGAGTTATTGAGCAAGTTGATTGTGTTACTGGCGTATCGCGGTTTACACTCTGGCGGTAATGCGAGATGGGTTATGGATTGGGGGTTACAGATGTCAACGTTGTTGATCAATAAGTTATCTGGGTTGTATTTAGGGACGCATCTGCAGGAAATGGCAGGTGTCGCCACAGGTATTGATGGCAAGCAAGCTGCTCAACAACTGCTAGTGCATGTCAGCCATGTTGAAGGGGATGCACAGGCCGATCCTAAACACCATGGCGGACTCGATCGCGTGTTACATCATTTTCCCCGCGAGCATTACGGCCAATATCGTCGTTGGGATTTAATCACTCAACTCGAAGATGCGCCCAGTATGGGGGAGAACATCAGTACCGTTGGGCTGAACGAAACCCAAGTTAATATTGGTGATATCTTACAAATTGGCGCCGTAACAGTGCAGGTCACTCAGCCGCGTTCACCTTGCTTTAAGTTGAATCTGCAATTTGGGCACAAAGAATTTGCCCTCGCCATGCAGCAGAGCCAGTTATGTGGTTGGTTTTATCGAGTATTAACGCCTGGGATTATTCAGTTAAACGATAAGATTGAATTGGTTGAGCGCCGTACGGACATCAGTGTCGCCGAGGCTATGGCACTCTATTTTTCCCCTACCTTTAATACCAGCGGCTATGATCGTTTAGCTTGCTGCGAGGGATTAGCGCAGAGTTGGGTGAATAGCCTACAACGGCGCTTAGCATCACAGACAGTGGAAGATTGGCAAATGCGCTTATACCAATCGTATTAAATATCTGTTCATTCAGCGGGAGTTCAACGCGCTTTAGACAAGGCGAAGGCTTGAAGGCATAGTGGTGCTCTGTCTAAAGCCTTGAACGCAGTATAAAGCGCATTGAAACCCGCCCTTCGGGAGCCTCACAGGCATCCCACTCCCGTGTTGCATTGCCTTAAAAGGGAATAACCATTTCTGCGTCAATGCGCCTTGGATTGAGATGCCTGTGAGGCTCTGAACTGATTAGATATTTAATGTGATTGGTATTATGTGGGCCGAGCGGTAAATAAGTATTTATATTCATAATGATAAAACAGGGATGACCTTATGATTGAACCCGTTACAAAAAGTGATAAAGATTTTGGCTTACTGGTATACGCCTCAAGCTTTGTTGGATACCTAGTGCCGCTGGGCTCGATTCTTGGTCCTTTGATTATCTGGCTGATGAAGCGCGAAGAGTCCGCATTTGTCGATCAATGTGGCCGTAGTTGTTTGAACTTTAAATTGAGCCTGCTGATTTATGTAATCATCAGTGGCGTACTCGCTTTGGTCGGGATAGGTTTTATCTTTTTAGCCATACTCGGCATATTCGATTTGGTGTGCACTGTGCTGGCGATTATTAAAGCCAGTGAGGGTAAGGTATATAAATATCCATTAACGATTAAATTTATTGCTATGGATTAATCGCCTCATTGAATTAAAGAAAAACGCCTTAGATGTTTCCATCTAAGGCGTTTTTTATGGTGTAAGTTTAAGGTTTTACACCTTAAACTTGGCCACTAAGGTATCTAAGCGGTGTGACAGTTGATTCAAGGCTAAACTCGCCTGTGCTGCCGCTTGTGCAGTATTGGCTGTACGCTGAGTAATATCGTTGATTTCTGTGACGTTACGGTTGATGTCCTCCACAACTGTGGATTGTTCTTCCGTTGCCGCAGCAACTTGGATGTTCATGTCGCTGATAAGACCAATGCGATCGCTAATACCAATCAACGATTTGCTGGCTTCATCGACGGCCACAACACCTTCATGGGAGCGAGTACGACTCTGGGCCATCGCATTCACTGCGCGGCTGGCTTCCGATTGCAACTTGTCGATCATGCCTTGCACTTCATTGGTCGATGCTGCGGTACGTGATGCTAAGTTACGTACTTCATCGGCGACGACAGCAAAACCGCGTCCAGCTTCACCGGCACGTGCCGCTTCAATTGCCGCGTTGAGGGCTAACAAGTTGGTCTGTTCAGAGATAGCGCGGATCACATCTAAAATCCCACCAATGGATTTAGTGTGGGTCGCGAGGGACTCAATCACTTCACCCACTTGGCCAACGTCTTTTGACAATTGGTTAATGGTATCGCGGGCACGGGTTACCACAACTTGGCCACTGCTGGCTTCAGTGTCTGCATCTCTTGCAGCAACCGCAGCTTGAGCGGCATTACTGGCAATTTCGTTAACCGTCGCGCCCATTTCATTAATGGCTGTTACCACCATCATAGTGCGATCTTTCTGCTCGTGGCTGTCTTCTAAGGTTTGCTGTGCCTGATTCGACACATCCTTAGCGGAGAAACCGAGCTGTTCGCTGGTTTGCGCCACTTCGATGACCGAATCTTGGATCTTGCTGATAAAGCTGTTAAATCCCTTAGCGAGTTGCGCAATCTCATCTTCACCATTGACAGGTAAGCGTTGGCGTAAGTCACCTTCACCTTCGCCTATGTCGCGGAACATAGCGGCAACTTGGGCGATGGGACGACTCACAGAACCTGCAACAACGATAGCGAGGACGATAAAGCCCGCTGCAATCAACAGTGTCCAGATTAAGATCTGATAAGCCGCTTCGGTTAATAGCGCAAACACTTCGGCTTCTGGCACTTGTGCCACTAAGTACCAATCCATAGACGCGATATAACTACTGGCAACCAGCATGTTTTCGCCATTGATTTTGGTATTGATCAGATTGAAATCACCGCGGTTTAGTAAGGCGCTTGAGTTCGCATCTTTGTATAAGTTGCTTAGGTTGCTCTTACCAATTTGGCTCGTATCTGGGTGGAGTTTCACTTCACCCTTAGCATCCACTAAGTAAACAAATCCTGTTTCTTCAATCTTAAATGAACTCAGTAAACGCACCATATCATCGAGTGATTTAGCGAGCCCGACTAAGCCGCGACCATTGGGTTGTTGGTAGTTGATAAAGAGTTTGACTTCGCCGTTGGCCTCAGTGAATACGTTCAACATACGTTCTTGGCCACTGTCGCGGTAACCAAAAAACCAGCCATCCTGCGCAGGGGTGAGCACGCGCAAAAATCCATCTTGAGTATAATAGGCGGCAGTTTGTCTGTCGGCGTAGGAGGCTTGCGCTAGTTTATATTGACGCGTGATATCTTTTAGTTGGGCAACCACTTGGGGTTCTTGGGCCTGTGGTCTGCCGTCTTCGAGCCATTGCAGTAACATGCGGCTGCTGGCCAATTGCTCTGCAGCATTCATTAAAGTGGAGATGTCGAGATCGATCTTATTGCGGATCTGCATCATCAAACTCGGCAGTTCCGAACCTAACATCCGTTGTTGTACGACATTTTTAGCGCTACGTTGGCTTAATACGCCGACGAGTATGGTCGACAGCAGTACTGCAAATGTCACTGTTAGCAGAATTTTCTGCTTAATGGTGAGGTTATTAAATATCATAAATATCAATATGCCTGTGTTGGACTGTTTTGCGTTATCGCTCAACGCACTCTTGTACGGTAAAAGATTATCGGACAGGAATGTGAAAAGTTAACCTTAGTCTAGGCCGAATGCTGAATAAAACAGCGTATAAAACATTTATTTGGCCTAACCCGTTGGTCTTGCAGTAGATCTAATTATGTAGAGTATAGATGGAAATGGGATGGTGATTGAAAACGAACTCTTTTTTGTGTGGCAATTGTGGCCAATGTCGTAGATAAGGGCAAGCAAAAAAAGTGAGATGTTTGTGTCAAAGATGAAAAAAAGGCGCTCCACTGAGCGCCGCTATTAACAATTGTTGGCAACCAATTACATGTTGGGGTAGTTAGGACCACCACCGCCTTCAGGCGTAACCCAAGTGATGTTTTGACTAGGATCTTTAATGTCGCAGGTTTTGCAGTGAATGCAGTTTTGCGCATTGATCACAAACTTAGGCTGACCCGCCTCTTCGACGATTTCATACACACCGGCAGGGCAATAACGTTGTGCTGGCTCATTAAACTGAGTCAGGTTAATACCCAGTGGAATGCTGCTGTCTTTAAGACGTAAATGGCAGGGCTGATCTTCTTCATGATAAGTGCTCGACAGATACACAGAGGACAGTTTGTCGAAACTGAGTTTGCCATCGGGTTTTGGGTAATCAATCTTGCTGTAAGCGCTCACGGAGGCCATTTGCGCATAGTCTGGGTGTTCATCACGCAGTGTGATAGGGAACTTTCCGCCAAACCAGTTTTGATCTATGTAATTGAAGGCGCCACCTAAATAGGTGCCAAACTTATGCATCGCAGGGCCAAAGTTGCGCGATTTATGCAGTTCTTCATGCAGCCAGCTTTCTTCGATATGAGTTTGGTAACAGTCGAGATCTTTACCGCCTTCAACACCCGCCATCATGGCTTTGCCTAAGGTTTCTGCCGCAACGATACCGCTCTTCATCGCAGTGTGAGTGCCTTTGATTTTCGCGAAATTCAAAGTCCCAGCGTTACAGCCGATGATCAGGCCGCCGGGGAAGCTCATCTTAGGAAGCGAGTTCAAGCCGCCTTTAGTAATCGCACGGGCGCCGTAACTGAGGCGTTCGCCGCCGGTTAAATACTTTGCAATCACAGGATGAGTTTTATAGCGCTGGAATTCGTCAAATGGACTCAGATGCGGATTCTTGTAGTTCAAATCGATAATGAGGCCGACAGCAATCTGGTTGTCTTCCATGTGATACAGAAAGCCGCCACCCGATGCGCCCTCGGTTAATGGCCAGCCACCAGTGTGCACCACTTTGCCTTGCTCGTGTTGCTCGGCGGGGACTTTCCAAATTTCTTTGAAGCCTAAGCCGTAATGCTGGGGTGTTTTACCATTATCTAAATGGTATTTTTCGATCAGTTGCTTGCCTAAGTGGCCGCGGCAACCCTCTGAGAAAACAGTATATTTAGCGTGCAGTTCCATACCGGGCATAAAGCTGTCTTTAGGCTCACCATCGGCGCCCACGCCCATATCGCCAATCAAAATACCTTTAACGCTGTTATCGGCATTAAATAGCAATTCACTGGCGGCAAAGCCGGGGAATATTTCGACACCGAGTTCTTCGGCGCGATTAGCAAGCCAGCGGGACAGATTACCGACACTGATAATAAAATTGCCGTCGTTGTGCATGGTTTTTGGCACAAAGGCATTAGGCATCACTCGGCCGTCGGTGGCTGAGCTGAGTAGGTAGATTTCGTCGTGGGTGACAGCGGTTTTCACTGGAGCGTCTTTCTCGCGCCAGTCGCTGAATAGCTCGTCTAGCACTTTTGGCTCGAACACTGCGCCTGACAGAATATGCGCGCCCACTTCTGAGCCTTTTTCGACCACACAGACGGTAATTTCTTTACCTGAATCCTGTGATATTTGCATTATTCGACACGCGGTGGCCAAGCCTGCTGGACCTGCGCCGACGATAACAACATCGAATTCCATTGATTCGCGTTCCATCAGTTCACCTCTTCCTTCACGTTTCCCCGATTTTTATCGAGTGTTGTAGTTTGTAAACGGGCGTTTTATTGCTTGTACCACCTTACCTGAAAATAAGATAAGGTCACAGTGGATTAAGCGGCTGTTTAGTCTAATTCAGTACAAATCTTTAGGTGAGGACTGTCACAGATTATTCACGCTAGCGTGATCTAGGTTAATAAATACCTGTTTAGGGGTATAGCTAGTGAGTACTTTCGGCCTATAATCACCGGTGACGGTTCTCCGAGCTTGCCTACCTAAGTCGAAAGATATGGAGGTGTAGCCGTGGTAATAATGCCACCGGGGTGGGATAAGAAATGCTCTCACCTCCCACACTTGGAAAGGTGATCATGTCTCAATTACAAGACAGCTTTGGTCGAAAATTTCACTATTTGCGGATGTCAGTCACTGACGTTTGTAACTTCAAATGCAGTTATTGCCTCCCCGACGGTTATCATCCTGACGGCAAGCCAAAATTCTTATCTCTCAATGAGATAGAAAACTTAGTCTCTGCATTTAGCCAAGTCGGCACCCAAAAAATCCGCATAACAGGCGGCGAACCCACCCTGCGTAAAGACTTTACCGACATCATCCGTGTCGTCGCCGATAACCCGCGCATTCACACCATAGCGACAACCACTAATGGCTATAGACTCGAAAAGCATGCCAAAGAATGGTTCGATGCGGGCTTGCGCCGTATCAATGTGTCTGTGGATAGTTTAGATCCTAAAATGTTTTACCAAATCACTGGCGAGAATAAATTCGACGAAGTGATGCGGGGGATCGATGCTGCCTTGTCGGCGGGTTTTGAGCGCGTAAAAATCAATGCCGTCCTACTTAAAGGCCTAAACGATAAAGATTTACCGCGCTTTTTGCATTGGATTAAAAACACGCCAATCGATTTACGTTTCATCGAGTTAATGGAAACTGGCCTAGGCCGTGAGTATTTTGAAACACATCATCTAGCGGGCGCTGACATTAAAGCGCAGTTGCTGGCGGATGGTTGGCAATTAGATACGCCGAGCGCCGATGATGGTCCAGCGCAAAACTTTAGCCGCAGTGATTATCAAGGTCGCATTGGTTTGATCATGCCTTACGCCAATAATTTTTGTGCTACCTGTAACCGTTTACGGGTATCTGCTAAGGGTAAGTTACACTTGTGCCTCTTTACCGAATCCGGTGTCGATTTGCGTGATCTGCTGCAGCATTCTAGCCAACAAGCGGAATTAATTGAGCGTTTGCACGGTCAATTAGCCCAGAAGAAAGCCACCCATTACTTGCATCAAGGCATTACTGGTGTCACTCAGCATCTCGCCTCTATTGGTGGCTAGCCCGTATTTAGGTTCTTCATCAGCGCCGATTTAGCGCGAGTATAAGCACAATTTCCCTTGTACCCTGTTTTGACCTCAATTAAAGGATCGCTCCAATGAGCAATGTATTTACCCATATTAATGCCGATGGCAACGCCCATATGGTCGATGTCACTGAAAAAGTTGTTACCGAGCGCGAAGCCCGTGCAGAAGCTTTTATCGAGATGGCAAGCACGACACTTGAGATGATCATGAGCGGCAGCCACCACAAGGGTGATGTGTTTGCCACTGCACGTATTGCGGGTATTCAAGCCGCGAAAAAAACCTCAGATCTTATCCCTTTATGCCATCCACTGATGTTGACTAAGGTTGAAGTCGATTTAGAGGCGCAGCCCGAACATAACCGCGTGCGTATCACCAGTCTGTGTAAATTATCCGGCAAAACAGGTGTTGAGATGGAAGCCTTAACTGCGGCCTCAGTGGCAGCATTAACTATCTACGATATGTGCAAAGCCGTGCAAAAAGATATGGTGATCTCCCAAATTCGTTTGCTAGAAAAACGCGGCGGCAAGTCGGGACATTTTAAGGTTTAGCGGATCAAAAACGAGAGAAGACTATGATTAACGTGTTTTTTTTTGCTCAAGTTCGAGAATTATTGGGCATAGCTAAATTAAGCTTAGAGGCGAGCGAGCAGACACAAACCGCCGAAGCGTTACGTGCGACGCTGGCGGCTACCGATGATAAATGGGCCAAAGTCTTAACCTCAGACAAATTGCTGGTGGCGGTAAATCAGACCATCAGTCAATGGGATACGCCTGTAAACGATGGTGATGAAGTCGCCTTTTTCCCACCCGTTACCGGAGGTTAATATGCGTTTATTACCCGCAGTTCGAGTGCAAGAAGTCGATTTTAGTGTGACCGACGAATATCGGCAGTTAGCTCAAGATGATAGCGATGGTGCCGTAGTCACTTTCGTCGGTAAAGTGCGTGATTTTAATGATGGCGCCGCGGTGACTGACTTAACCTTAGAGCACTATCCGGGCATGACAGAAGCCGTGCTAGAGCAAATCGTTGTCGAGGCGCGCAGTCGCTGGCCACTGAACAAGGTCACTGTGATTCACCGCGTGGGCACTATGGCCTTAGGTGAGCAAATTGTGTTTATCGGGGTAACCAGCGCCCATCGCAAAGCCGCCTTCGCGGCCTGTGAATTCTTAATCGACTTCCTAAAAACCAAAGCGCCATTCTGGAAATTAGAAGCGGGCGAGCAAGGTAAAAGTTGGGTTGAGGCGAAAGATGCCGATGAACAAGCTGCCAAACTGTGGCAACACAAAGATTTAGTTACAGCAAAAATACGCGCAGTGGCAAGGCAGCTTGCTAGCTCTACATGAACGCGAACACGGCACTGAGGTGACCCAATGCAGAGTTTGACCCGTTTCTTCCACTCCCTTGGTTTTGCATTACTGTTTTGCTTAGCCGTCGTACCATCGACCAGTCGCGCAGCGGATAATACTCCGATTCCTGCCATCGCCGCGGCGGCTAATATCAAGTTTGCCTTGGATGACATTGTTAAAAACTTCACCGCAGAAACGGGTCTCAAAGTACGGGTTTCCTATGGTTCATCGGGGAATTTTGTCGCGCAAATTCAACACGGTGCGCCGTTCGAAATGCTGCTGAGCGCCGATGAGCGTTATATTGCAGAGCTAAATAAAGTCGGTTTTACCCAAGGCGAGGGCGTGCAGTATGCCGTCGGCCGTTTAGCCTTAGTCGCCCCTAAAAATTCACCGCTCGCACTAGATATCGAGCTCAATGGCCTAAAAGCATTACTGGCTGCGGGCCAATTAGAGCGTTTTGCGATCGCCAATCCTGACCATGCTCCCTACGGCGAACGCGCCCGTGAGTTATTGAAAAAACTCGGGTTATGGGATGAGCTGCAAACTAAGTTGATCTTAGGCGAAAACGCCTCCCAAGCGGCGCAGTTTGCGATCAGCGGCTCGACTCAAGGCGGAATTATTCCTTTATCACTGGCGATTGCGCCGCAGTTTCAAGCCCTCGGTCATTACTTAGCTTTACCCACAGATCTCCATGGTCCGCTGAATCAACGTATGGCGTTAATGCCTAAGGCGAGCTCAACCGCCGAGCGTTTCTACCAATATCTACAGTCAGACGCCGCCCGCGCCGTATTCACTCAATACGGTTTTGGTTTGCCGGTAAGTTAAGGATTCCAATGGATTGGCAGGCGCTGTGGTTATCGGTCAAACTCAGCAGCATCACAGTATTGGTGCTGATCCCCCTTGCGATACTCGCGGGGCGAGCTTTGGCCTACCGTCAATTTGTCGGCAAATCTTGGGTCGAGGCATTGATAATGGTGCCCTTAGTGCTACCGCCGACCGTGATTGGCTATTACTTGCTGGTGGGGCTCGGTAGTCAGAGTTGGCTCGGACAATGGATAGAGCAACTGACTGGCCAGCAGCTCGTGTTTCATTTTTCAGGTCTGGTTATTGCCTCCGTTTTAGTCAATATTCCCTTCGCTGTGCAGCCGATACAACGCGCATTCGAAGCTGTGCCGAATGATGTTCGCGACGCAGCGGCTTGTTGCGGCATGAGTCGACTTAAAATTTTACTTAAAATTGAATTGCCTATGGTGTGGCCGGGTGTGCTAACCGCGCTGGTGTTGTGTTTCTCCCATGTGCTCGGCGAGTTTGGCGTCGTGTTGATGATGGGCGGCAATATCGCTGGCGAGACTAAGACGATTTCGATTTCTATCTACGACAGCGTGCAAGCCTTCGATTTTAATGCCGCAGGCACTATGTCATTAGTGTTATTGCTATTTGCGGTAACGGCTTTGGCGCTGACTACCAGTTTGTCACGGCGTTTAGGAGGTCAGCGTGGCGCAAATCATCGCTGATCTGCAGTGTCAGATCCAAAACCATAAACACATTAAACTCAACGCTGATTTTCGCTGCAAGGCTGGCGAAGTGCTCGCTGTGGTGGGGCCGTCTGGCGGTGGCAAAACGACCTTACTACGGATGATCGCTGGGTTGAATCATCCCGATACGGGCCAAATCCATTTTGGCGAACGGCCTTGGTTTGATGATAAAGCGCGCATCGCCTTGAGCCCGCAGCAACGCCATATCGGTTATATGCCGCAGCATTTTGGCTTATTTCCGAATCTCACTGCCTTAGAGAATGTAGTCGCTGGACTTGACCATATCCCTAAATCGGAGCGCATTGTACGCGCTAAAGATTGGCTTGAGCGAGTCAACCTACAAGGCCTACCCGATAGATTGCCGGCGCATTTATCTGGCGGTCAGCGTCAGCGGGTTGCGCTTGCCCGTGCACTTGCCCGCGAACCTTCAGTGTTATTACTCGATGAGCCTTTTTCGGCAGTTGATCGGGAAACCCGCGAGCGTTTATATCTCGAATTGGCGCGCCTCAAAGAGCAGTTACTCTGCCCAGTGATCATGGTTACCCATGACTTAAATGAAGCTTTGTTGCTGGCTGATTCGATGATTTTGATCAGCCAAGGGAAGATGCTACAGCAGGGCGCACCTTTCGAAGTGTTGTCGCGGCCGCGCAATGAAGCTGTGGCGCGGCAGATGGGGCTAAGGAATATTTTCGACGGTGAAGTAGTGTTTCAAGACAGCACAAAAGACCTCACTTGGCTTAAGTTTGGCGAGCAGTTGATCGCCTGCGACTATGGCAAAGACCGCGCCGTTGGCAGCAAAGTGCGTTGGGTGATCCCCAACCAAGGCATTCGCTTTAACTCGATATCTAACGGACGTTTATGCCGCAGTTTTAATAAGTTAGATGTCACTATCGACGCTATGCTGGTGATGGGGGAATCTGTGCGGCTTATCTGCTATGTCACAGGTACTCAGTTACAATTTAACACCGAAGTCTCGCTGCATTTTGCCCAAAAGCTTGCACTCACGAAAGGAATGCAAACCACAGTGGCACTCAAATCCGAACAAATTCATATTTTGGAATCCCCCAGATGATCAAAGCTTAATCTTGTTTCCATCGGTGTTTCAGCTGGTATTAGGTAGACTTAACACATTAGCCACAAAATGATTGAGTGTTTGGCTTAAAAGCTAATAACTTAGGTGATGTTGAAAGGGAATTTTCGTTCCATTTATGACCCAACCTGAGTTAAGGCTAACGCAGTGTGATGCTATATCCAGTGGTAGATTATCGGAGATTGGCTTGGAATCGCGCACAGGGACAATAGGTCCCATCGACTTCTAACTGATTGTCTCATAAGATACAAACTTAGCTGATTTATATGGAGGAGCCATGAGACTATGGTTGCTAGGATTCATGTTGGTATCTGGCGTCGCAACTGCGACTCAGAGCATGTATTCGATGTTTGCGGGTGGAGACTATGTACCGCCGCTGAGCGTTATGCAGCAGATCGAAAAAGGGTTCTCCGGCGTGATTGCCGAATTTAATATGGAAGAGCAAGAGGGTGAATTAGTCTACCAATTTGAGTTGATTAATCCCTTGGCCAATTCTATAACGCGGTTTGAATATCGTGCCCGCGATGGTAAGTTGCTGAAACAAAAGGCGAGTAAAGTGAGCGCGGATGATCTCGGTGAGGTTGAGGCGACACGTTTGATCGCAGCAAAAGATCAAACATTTTCAGGCTTAATCGCTAAGGCCACTAAAGATCACAAAGCCTTCTTAACCGAGGCAAAGTTAGATCACGACTTAGGTATCAGTTATTTAGAGCTTAAGCTGCTGGACGATACGGGTAAGTTTAAATTGGCTTTTGATGTCGAAAATTTACGCCCGTTACCTTTACTCAAGTGGGATTGAAACATCTAAGTCAATCGAGTGCTCAAACGAGTATTTAGGATTGAGGAGCGCAACATACAGATGAAAATACTTTTAGTTGAAGATGATGCGACGACGATTGATTACATCGTCAAAGGATTTCTTGAGCAGGGCCACAATATCGAAACGGCGAGCGATGGCCACCAAGGTTTGTCACTCTCCACGAGTAGTCAGTACGATCTCGTGATCCTCGACCGCATGTTACCCCAGCTCGATGGCTTAAAATTATTGGCCGCCTTAAGGGCAACGGGCAATCAAACCCCAGTGCTGATTTTATCTGCCTTAGCGCACGTTGATGAGCGAGTGAAAGGCTTGCGCGCGGGCGGCGACGACTATATGACTAAGCCGTTTGCCTTCTCTGAGTTATTAGTACGCGCCGAAAAACTCATGCACCGTGGCCAATCTGTGCCTGTCACCACAGATCTCGTTGTCGGTGGCTTGAAGATGGAGTTACTGACCCGTAATGTGACCTTAGACGGGCAAGAGTTGATGCTGCAGCCGAAAGAGTTCCAGTTACTTAAGTATCTAATGGAACATGCGAATCAAGTGATTAGCCGCACCTTGTTGTTCGAAGCAGTGTGGGATTATCACTTCGACCCACGCACGAACGTTATCGATGTGCATATCGCAAAATTACGCCGTAAGTTTGAAGAGTTAGGCCATGGCGAGCTTATCGAAACCGTGAGGGGAGCGGGTTATCGCTTACGACAAAGGCATTAAGCCTTACCAAAGCAGCGCCTGGCGCATCACAATCGTCTTTTCGACCTTAGTGACGGTGATCATTGGGGCGCTGCTATTTGCCCTCTATCGACAGTTGATCATCGAGCAACAGTATCAAGTGACTCAATATTTAGAGTCAGAGACCCAACGTTATCAGCAACTTGCCCTAACGGTTGACCGCCGTAGTTTTGCCGCTCAAATCCGCGCCGCCGATCCACAAACCGCTCTGATCGCTTGGCGTAATAGCTACGATATGGTCGGTGCCTTGAGCTTTATGCCCGAAGGCATGCCCATGCTGCCGCAAACGCGGGATTTCCCCATCTTAACCGGTGGCCCAGATAAGCTGCATATTCTTACCGGCGGGTTGGTAATGACCCGCTACGGCCCAGTGTTGATTGCGACCCGTACCGATAACTTAGCGACGTTAATCGATAAGTTTATCAGCGCCGCCGCGACAGCCGTGATGCTTACGATAGTGTTGACCTTAGCGCTCGGCTATCTGTTTTCTAAGGCGATTTTACGTCGATTAGTGCAATACAACCGCTTGAGTGAACAGATTGAACGCGGCCACTATGACACCCGCTTGCCCTTGAGTTGGCGTCAGGATGAGTTTGATATGTTGGCGCTACAGTTTAATAATGTGCTGGATATCCTCGAAAATAACCTGATGGCAGTGCGCGGCGCGACCGATAATATCGCCCATGATTTACGTACTCCACTGTCGCATATCCGCATCGGTCTTGAAGAGTTGGCGAGTAAACCCAGCGATGAGATTAGCGAGGGTTGCGCGATTTTGACCGAGGAGCTCGACCATTGTTTAGCGACATTTGATGCCATGTTGTCACTCACGCGTATCGAAGAAGGTCAGCAGACGCTCGATTTGCAGGAGTTAAGCCTAGCGCAACTGTGTACCGATTTGTTGGACATGGCCGATGCCGTGGCAGAATCCAATGAGCAAACCTTGAGTTTGTCGCTGTTGGCTGACCATAAGGTTTTTGGTGATAAATACTTATTATTCCAAGCCTTATATAATCTTGTCGATAATGCGATGAAGTATTCTGGCCAAGGTGCGCGGATTGAGATTATTCAGTCAGGCCCTCAAATTCAGATCCGCGATAATGGCCCCGGTATTCCCGACGACAGTAAAGAAAGAGTGTTCGAACGCTTAGTGCGCCTCGACCCTAGCCGGCATTTACAGGGTACAGGTTTAGGATTATCTATGGTCAAAGCGATTCTCTCACGGCACAATGCCAAAATTAATCTCACGGATAATCATCCCGGCTTAGTGGTCACAATTAAGTTTTAAGTCGATGATCCGCATTACAGCGTCGAGAACCCCATGTATCGAATCATAGCCGATGAGGCTGATTTTATTGTTATTTCCAAATCAGCCAAAGTGCATTTCCACTGTCAGGATGGGACGGCAGGCGTGGTGGCGCAGGCTGAGCAAGATTTAGGGATTAAGCTTTTTGCCGTACATAGATTAGACACGCCCACCTCAGGTCTGTTGATTTTGGCCAAGAGCGCGGTCGCCGCCAAGCAATTTACTGAGCTATTTACCGCCCATAAAGTGCAGAAATATTACCTCGCCCTCGCGAAGGGCAAGCCGAAGAAGAAACAAGGCTGGGTGATTGGTGACATGGCAAAGTCGCGTCGTAGCATGTTTAAACTGCTGCGCACTAAAGAGAATCCTGCGATTACGCAGTTTTTCTCCTTGAGTGTCGGCGAGGGATTACGTTTATATTTGCTGAAACCTCACTCAGGTAAAACCCATCAATTAAGAGTCGCCTTGGCTAGTTTAGGCGTACCGATTTTAGGGGATGATTTATACGGCGGCATGGCGGCGGATCGTTGTTATCTGCATGCCTACTGTCTGCATTTTCGCTATGGTGATGAAGTGACTGGCTGGCGTGATTACGCGTATAGGGATTTGCCTACTCAAGGTGAGCATTTTGCCGCTGACGGTGTGACTGAAGCGCTGATTGAGTGGTCTGAACCCGATACTTTGGCTTGGCCGGCGAAAGGGGATTAATACTAGTCGCGTTATTTTTGCGTAAGCCTAGCAAGCTTGGCAAATACGGTCTCGACCTTCGGATTTGGCGCGG
This sequence comes from Shewanella sp. SP2S2-4, assembly GCF_031932025.1. Lineage (NCBI taxonomy): Bacteria > Pseudomonadati > Pseudomonadota > Gammaproteobacteria > Alteromonadales > Shewanellaceae > Shewanella > Shewanella sp. SP2S2-4. The sequence goes on along the minus strand of NZ_JAUOER010000009.1, from coordinate 129,606 downwards.
TACATGGCTTGGTCTGCTTGAATAAGTAGTTTGTCAGGCTGGCATCCTTGATAAATCGTGGCGTAACCTAAACTGGCATGAATGTTTATCGTAATGCCTTGCCAGATAATCGAATTTTCTTTAAGTACTTGATGTAATTTCTCGGCGACGGCTCTGGCTGCGGGGGCATCGGTCGCGGGTAAAATCACCAGAAACTCCTCACCACCGTGACGACATAGCGCATCATTTTCACGTAATACTGATCCAAACAGTCTCGCCGCCGTCAGCAGGGCGAGATCACCCGCATCGTGGCCGTATTGATCGTTAATCTCTTTAAAATGGTCAAGATCCAATAAAATCATACTGTAAGGCACATTATCCCTTAGCCAGCGTTGATGGATATTGTTGAGAAATTTATGCATAGCCCGGCGATTCCACAGGCCTGTGAGTTGATCCCGTTCCGCTAACATACGGATTTTGCTGACGAGCCGCGTCATGGCATTTCCTATCATCACGATATTGATTAATAGGGTTAGAAATACATAAAACCACAGTACAGGTATCGCTTCTTGGGTGTGCATGGCGATAAATATCGGGCTTTCTTCGGGAGACAACAGGGCGATGAAGATACGAATGGTAAAAATACCGACCATGGCGACTAAAGGCGTGACCATAGCGATGGCGACTCGGTTACCTGTATCGCGTTTGATGGCCTGATAGTTATCCCGCGTCAGCATGGTAAAAATCAGTGCGGCGCAGGCGGAGAAAGCAACGGCTAAGGTGCGTTCGGAGCTGAAGCTGGGGGGGACCGAGAGCATCACACCGGCTGTGATTGTTAAGAGAATAAGGTCAGATTTAACGCTGGGACTCAGTCTGAAGAGTGCCTTAGTGCCCCAGCGTAATAGGATGAATCCAAACAGAATCGCCATATCGGAGCAGAACCAAAAAAGGTAACTAGAGGCTTCGGAGCGTTGGCTGTTGAGTATGATGCCAAGGAGAACGAACAAGTTCGCCAGAGAAAAACGCATACTGGCTTGAGTCGCAATCGCTAAAGGTTTGGCAATGAGTCCCCATGCCACGGCTGCGGTGCTGGCCAGTAGGCAAATAAATTTGATGAGTAATAGGGCTTGGGGATCAAATATCATTCTTTTAGTTCATATTTTTCTTTAACTATAGATGCTTTTAGGCATTTTCGGTTGAAGTTTATAGGATATCTTAACCTGTATTTAACGGCATGAGGCGGGCTACATCTTCCTTTGAATTTATAGCGATATTAAGTGCTTTGGTTTAGAGAATCACTTGGAGTATTTATCATTCTGTAAGCTAAAAAGTTTGCAAATTCTGAGTCTTCCTGCGAAGTTAGACCTTGTTGATTTGCCTACCATCTCCGTTTTAAGGATGCCCTGTTATGGATACAAATAAATTACTCTTAGTCATTATTGCGATTCTATTGCCTCCTGTTGCTGTATTTTTGAAGGCAGGAGCGGGTAAAGATCTGTTGATAAACATAGTCTTGTGTTTACTGTTCTGGTTCCCCGGTTTATTACATGCACTCTGGGTCGTGACCAAGGCATAATTGGCTTTCTTCAGCACAATAAAAAAGCGCAATGTAATTGCGCTTTTTTATGCTTCAAAATGGGCCTTTCACTTAGAAAGGCAAGGTGTAGCCTATTGTCGCAGTACGTCCCATCCCTTTGAAATAACGATCATTTGTACCCATGGTTTGTGAGTAATAATTGAAATAATCCTTATTAAACAGGTTTTGCAGACCTAAGCTCAGGGTGCCAGTGTAAAGCGGCATAGAGAAGGAAGCATCGACTGTGGTATAGCCATCAAATTCTGCATACTTGTTACCCGCCGCATTTTTAAAGTCGCGGTCCATGTAGTAGTTGGCTTGAACGCGGGTCGACATGTCATTATCGAAGTTATGGGTCCAGAACAGGTTGATACGGTTGGGTGAAATATTCGCGCCATCGAGATCGGTATCGACTTGGTTATCACCATTTGAATCGTATTCGCCCTGCTGAATGGCGATGTTCATACCGAGATCATCATTGCTGGTGAGGTAGGCGGTGACATTGGCTTCGATCCCATCGATCACACTTTTTTCCCGCTTCACGTCGTAGAAACCATCACTATTTAAGGCTAAACGTGAACCAAAATCAGTGGCCGAACGATAATACGCAAACTTAGCGCTTAAGTATTTACCTTGGTAATCGGCGCCGACTTCGACGTTATCTGTGACGATCGGCGTGAGTGCCAATGAGTCATCTATGCTGGGATTGTCGCCGGGGAAGCTTTTACCATCACGCAGAATTCGGCCGATATCCGGCATACCAAAACCTTGGTTATAGCTGGTATAAACGCGAATGTCTGGGGTGATTTTGTAGGAGATACCGACATTGAATAAGGTTTCATCGAAGGTGGCTGAACCGCCTGCAATCTGCTTGTTGCCCGCACCCCATAGGGTTTTGTAGTCATCGACGCTCAACTCGGCATGCTCGTAACGAACACCGGTCGATAAGGTTAGATTTTCAATTAAATCATAATCTAACTGCAAGTATGGCGCGACGTTGTCATAGGTGCTTTCCGGAACCCACGAAAAACCCGTTTTCACTAAATCTTGCTCTGTGGTATCGCGGAAAAGGTCGATACCGTAGGCCGCATCAATCCCTGAACCCGCAATATCTTTAGCAATCAATGAGCTTTTTAAACCCCATTTAACTGAAGCATTACGCGATTGCTCGTAGTACAAGCTTTCGCCTTTACTGCCGACACCGCACTGGATCACTTGGTCGCTACCTTCGAAGGATGGATCGTAGAAACTGTCGAAACAGCCGCCACCATAAACCGCTTTAAAATCTTGATTAAAGAGTTGTAGGTTAAGTTGTTGGCCACCAATGTTGGCGTGGGTGTAAGTCAAACTGGTGGTGGTCACTTGATTGTTGGCCGCTTCCCATGGCTGAGTTTCTTTAACTGCGCCCGTGGGCACGCCATTGGGCTTGTCGCCTGCGACTGGCATCCAATCGCCATTGTTGTCTGCGGTGTAATGGTTAACCATTAGTTCAAGGCGCGACTCGTCGAAGTTGTGGCCAAGCTTAATGAAGAAGTCGGTGCTTTGGCTGTCCATCGACTCGCCTTGAGTCGTATCCACACCTACGACGTTATGGTTGGCATCATAATAGACGCCATTATTGCGGTAGCTAACCGAACCTATCATGTCGATAAATTCTGACTCGCCAGAAAACGCATAGCTGGCACCAAAGCTTAAACCGTTAGATTTCATCGAATCAGGAACTGTCACATCGAAACTGGCAACCTGTTCGCTGTCGCCCGTCGGTTTTTTAGTGATGTAATTGATGATGCCGCCTTGGGCACCAAGACCGTGCATTGCATTGGCACCGTGAATGATTTCGATACGCTCAATCATGGCTGGATCTATGGTTTGACCCGAGCGACCCCCACTGCGAAGTGGGTTTGATTGCGGTACGCCGTCGATCATGATCAGCGGCGGGCGACCACGCAGGGTTTCGCCTGTGTTACTCATCTTCTGACGGCTTGGCGAAAAGCTCGGGGCCAAGTTACCGATAATGGTCGACAAATCTTTAGTGGTGCGGAACTGTTCTTCTAACTGGGCGCGGTCAATGATAGTGACGGTATTAGGGATCGAGCTTGGGGATTTATCCATCCGACTCGCGGTGACAGTTATTCTTTCAATATCTTTGTTTTTATTCGTTCCCGCATCGGATGTTTCTTGTGCCACAGCGGATTGGGTGAGTGCCGCAAAGACGGCGAGAGCAACAAACGAGGTTTTGAACGTCATATAACTTCCTGCTAAGGGGTGGATTTGCTACACCGAATTCCTTGGCATTAGATTCTTCCGTTAAACAACATTGCAAATGATAGTGATTTTTATTCTGACGCGATTTTAGGGCAGGAATTACGGCTTGTCTAGTTGTGTATTCGCGGAAATTGCGCAATTTGGCGGCAGTATTCAAAAATTGCGACACAGCACTCGGTATCGAGATTTAACCTCAAGGGTTACCCAGTGCGAGTTCATACCGGTCAGCCCGCGCCTTACTTAGCGTTTGGCATAGCTTTCGCGATCTGATGGTTTGGGCGCAGGCTTGATGACTTGGGGCTTATTAACTGAGTTAGCGTTGGGCGTGGGTTTGATGGCCTGAGACGCTCTGACTTAGTGCTTTCGATTGTCTGGCGTGCAGCTGGAGGGCTATAATCGCGCCCCTTTATTACTAATTCGCATTGGTGCCCTGATGAACCGTAAAAAAAAGATAAACCAAACCTTGAAAAGCAAGGCGAAAAAGGCCAATGCCAAACTGCAATCGAGTAATAAACCTAAATATATTGCGAAGGCGGATAGGGAAGCATTAGCTGCAGGGGCCGGTATCGAGTCGCAGACTGTGGATGCTACGGCAGTTAACGCTGTGACTCTTGATACTGCATCTATTGAATCATAAGTATTCGTTGATTTCTTCGTATAATCTGACGGCTGTGCTGGTATTCATTGCGTCTGCCGACATGGCGAGTTGCTGAATCCTCAGTTGTGGTTGATATTGCCGAGAAGCTGCTATGTTACTCATCACCTAAGTCTTAGTGCGTTTCTAAGTAGCTGATGGGGTTTTGATAAAAGGCCTTTTTATATCCTTGGGTTGAAGTATCCATCAGCCAAGGTTTCGGCAATAAGCTCAAAATGGAATAATGCAAATGGGGCGGTTTACCTTGCGCATTACCCGTATCGCCGACTGTACCCAGTGTTTCACCTTGGTGGACCATTAATCCCGTGGTCGATTCAATTTGCGCTAAATGGGCAAAGTAATGAATTTGCCATTTAGGGCCTAGACCAACGACCACATTACCTCCTTTAAAGAAGTCGCCTCGATATAAGATCAACATAGGCGTTGGCGCAATCGCGGCGGTATTTTTGGCAGCGAAAATATCTATCCCCTTGTGCACGCCCGATGAACCCCAAGGTTCATACCAAAAGGTTTGGCTGTTCCAATCTTTACTGCTGGCGCCTTTTACCGGGATCACAGGTGACTCAGGGATCAAGTAACCGCCAAGTAGTAACGCCAGTGCTAATCCAACAGATGTTAATTTCATTTTTTATCCTGCATTAAGCCTTAGTGCTTCTTTCAAACCTTAATGGAAATCACTGAATTGCTGCCAATTTACTGGGTACTGTAAACGCTCAGCTGTTGAGAGTGATAACCAATAGGGTTGCCAAAAATAGTTGCACCAAAAATCGATATTACCTTGAAGACTGCCAAGGGAATCGGGATCGACATCGGGAAAGCTTTCCCAAGGGTGAGGTAAAGTCGATTTGAACGCAATTAGTTGTTCCAATAGCGCTTTGTCGTTGGTTATTAAACTGACGCAGATCCCCGCAAAATCGGCATATTGATTAAGCTGCAAGTTGGTTGTTTGGCTCCTATGGATTATCAGGCCATTAAAGTTGGCGGCATGTTCGGGCAATATCCCAAAACCTGCATTGCCGATTAACGTATCTAAGGTTTGCTTGCCTTCAAAGGTCAGTAAGCAGTGAACTTGATAGGCGTAGATATCAGTCTGCACAATTGATGTCACTAGCGGATAGGCTTGGTTTGTCGGCAAGTCGATGTCTGGCATTTGCGCGGGATGAAAAATGGCGGTTAAGTTATCCTGTTGCTCTAGTGGGCTGTTGCCATAAAAAGTGCGATGAAGTTGTTTCTTAAGCCAAGTGAGCACCGACATGAGCGCGACCTTTAGGGAAATGTTAAGTGATCATGGTGTATCCAAAGATTAAAATCACCAGTCTTGTTCCTGTGCCCGCTATTTTAATATGGTCAGTTAGAAGCATTAATACCATTAATTCAGTTGGGTATAAAAAATGACAAGGCAAGTGATCTTATGCCAAAAATCAAGCAGGCGTCTAGAATTTAGTGTTTGCAGGAGGAGGCTTAATACTGAAGTTGTAAGCTTTTGAGCGCCGACGAGTGAGACTCTGTTGAATGGTAATCCGCAGTGGCTCTCCTGTGTTGGAGAGCCAATGATTTAACGTTTTTTAGTGTATTAATAAAGCTCAGATAAGAGTACTGACTAGAGCTTATCTGAACTCATACGCGCTGGAATGATTTCAAACACGGTTCTGTCTTTGGGCAAATAGGTTTTCCACCAAGCGTGATTCAAAGCAGGGCTATGGGCTAAATCGCTTAGGTTGATGCCTTGACCAAATTCCGGCGTTAGCAGCGGCACGCAATAGGCTTTAGCGGCTACAGAGATTCGTTCCAATGGTTCGTACCAACTATGTAGCGCGAGATCGAAGCTGCTGTTATGTATCGGAATTAAGTGTCGTCCACGAAGATCTAAATGCGCCCGCAGTGATTGCTCTGGCTGCATGTGGATATCTGCCCACATCTCATCGTAGGCACCCGTTTCGATTAAGGTTAAATCGAAAGGCCCGAGTTTGTCGCCAATCGTTTTGAAGCCGCTGAAGTAACCAGAATCACCGCTGAAAAACAGTTTGATCTCAGGGGACTGAATAACCCAAGATGCCCACAGGGTTTGGTTTTTGTCCGAGATACCACGGCCCGAAAAGTGCTGTGCTGGCGTCGCGGTAAAACTCAGACCCGCATGTTGGGTTGCTTGCCACCAATCGAGCGCGACTATCTTGCTGGCAGGCACGCCCCACGCGAGCAAATGTTTATCCACACCCAGTGGCACGATAAATTTTTGCGTGCGCTCGGCGAGAGCTAAAATGCTGTGTTTATCTAAATGATCATAATGATCGTGGGACAAAATAATCCCTGCGAGCGCTGGAATATTATCGAGTTCGATTGGTAACTCGTGGAATCGTTTTGGCCCAAACATTTGGCTTGGCGAGGCGCGTTTCGAAAAAACAGGATCGGTTAACCAATATTGACCGTTGAGTTGCAACAGCACTGTCGAATGACTGATTTTATACAGCATAGGTGTTGCATCCGCAGTGGGGTTTAGCTGCATTTTTTGGATTGGCAGTGCTTGGTTTGGACTCTTATCAGGAATGCTTTCGGTCATGTAACGCCATAAAATAGAAAGTAAATTACCTTCACCACTGTGGGTATTGGGAGCTTCATTGCTGAATGTGTCACCCTTAACATGGGCCGAAGTCTTAGTATTTGCGTCAGTTTCTGTTTGAGTGGCCATGATAGAACTCCCGAGTAGTAGTAAGGTCAAGACAATCTTCAATCGCATTTATAATTGCATGTACAATATTAAAAAGTAAACTACACAGTGTAGTTTACATGTGGCGGTGTAAAAGTAAACTGGATAGTGTAAAATGTCGACAAATGATTTTTATGGCGTAGGAAAACATGGCAGACAACCCCATTAAATTGACAAACACTCAGCAGAAACGTGTGGCAATTCTGCGTGCCTCACGGGAAGAGTTTATGGTTAATGGCTTTATGGGGGCCAGTATGGACAGGATCGCCCAGCGGGCTAATGTTTCTAAACGTACTGTGTATAACCATTTTCCGAGTAAGGAAGTGCTGTTTGATACCACAACCACAGAGTTGTGGGCGCGAACGAAAGAGGCGGCGACCTTAGTTTACAATCCTGCGCAGAGTCTTGAAGATCAGTTGCAGCAAATTGCGCATCGATGCTGGGCTTTGTATCAGCAGCCTGAGTTTCTCGATGTGGCGCGGGTGGTGATGGCAGAGTTTATTCGCTCGCCTGTCCAAGCGACTGAAGCGATGGAGAAGCTTGCGAAGCAAGAAGGTGGACTCGAAGCTTGGCTTGCGGGAGCGGTAGAACACAAGGCGCTGAATATCGATGATATTGCAATGGCATCGACTCAGTTTTGGGGCATGTTTAAGGCGTTTGCATTCTGGCCTAAGCTGTTCTATATGAAAAATAATGATGATAATCAGCAAGCGATTATCGACGCCAATATTAAGATGTTTTTGGCTATGTATCGCGCTTAAATCTAGCGTTTAATCCTATTCAAAACAAAGGCCGCATCAGCGGCCTTTGTTATTTGTGAAATACAGCCTAGAGCAAGGCTGTCGCCAGCAGATAACCGATGATCGATGCGGTACCTACACCGATAAAACCTGGAATAATAAAGCTGTGGTTAATAATGAACTTACCTATTTTAGTTGTGCCTGAACGGTCAAAGCCGATACAGGCCAGATCGCTTGGATAAGTAGGGAGCACAAAATAACCGTAGCTTGCAGGAAGGAAAGCGATCAAGAGTTTTGGATCGACCCCCAAGGCGAGGCCCATAGGCGCAATGGCAGTCAGCGCCGCCGCTTGGCTATTAACAAGCTTAGAGATAAGAAACAGCACTAAGGCATAGGTCCAAGGCTGGCTTTGCACCACGTGGGAGAGGTTTTCCTTAAGCACATCCATATGGCTGATAAAGTACGTATCGCTCATCCAAGCCACGCCAAATACGGAGAAAATTGCCACCATGCCGGCTTTAAAAACTGGACCATTAGCAATCTCAGTCGGTTTGACTTTGCAGGTCATCAGAATAAAAGCCCCTGCAATTAACATCATCATCTGGATGACTAAGTTCATCGATAATAAGGTTGTTTTCCCTTTAACTTCAAATGCAGGGCGCAGTTCACTAAAAGAACCTAGTAGCACCACAGCAGCAATAGCCGCAAAGAAAATCCCCGTTGCCCAGTAAGCTTCCTTAGGAAAACGTTGATTAAGCAGGGTTTCGCTCTTGTCATAGATAAAGGCTTTTTGCACAGGATCTTGAATTCGTTCTTGAAATTCTTCGTCTTTATCTAAATCTTTACCGCGACGTAGACTCCAAAGCGCTGCAGCCATGACACCGCATAGCGATGCCGGTACTGATACCATTAAAATCTCGAGCAGATTATAGGCACGGCCCACACCTTGTTGCGATGCGAGAATCGACACCATAGACACAACCGCGACTGATACAGGCGAAGCACAAATTGCCATTTGTGAGGCGACGGATGCCACCGCCATTGGGCGTTCTGGGCGAATATTTTTCTTCAACGCGATATCGGAAATAATCGGGAACATAGTGTAAACCACATGGCCAGTACCGCACAAAAAGGTGAGTGTCCAAGTGGTTAGCGGCGCTAGAATGGTGATGTATTGTGGATGACGGCGCAGTAGGCGCTCGGCAAACTGCATCATCACATCTAATCCGCCCGCGGTTTGCAATACGGCCGCACAGCCGATCACCGCAAGAATCGTTAGCATAACTTGTACTGGCGGTTGTCCTGGCGCTAAACCGAAGACAAATATCAGTAAAAATAATCCAATACCACTTATCAGTCCGAGTCCCATACCACCATAGCGGGTACCCAGCAGCAAGCAGCCGAGTACGACAATAAATTCCATTAAAATCATTTTGATTTACCCCTGCGGAACCTGCCGCGCTATTTGTATTAGGGCTATCTGTATTTGGCGTTATTTTGCGAGGCGATTGATTTTGATAACTTGCGCTGGAGCAAGGTGTAAATAAAAAGTGGCATTAGAATTTTCATAAATTTGAACTAGCGCTAGAAACGCATGGCGATAAGTTGCATTCTGGTTAACGAGTTTTACGGAAAGGGCTAAGACTTAGCGCTCGCTCCGTTTACAAGAACGATAACAATACTCAAGGATAAGCCCGTGAAACCTGCCACCTTTAATACCGAAGCCTTCGATGATTGGATCCGCAGTCGCTTTGTGGAACTCAACTCAGAGCTAGAACAGCTTTATTATCAACAAGCGGACCGGGCCAATGTGCTCGATATTGGCGCAGAAGCTAAGTTGGCGCTAGAGAGCGAAGGCCGAGGATTGATTAAGGCCTTGCTCGATGAGGGCAATACCGACGAAGGGTTCGACAGTGCCTTTGATTTACTCGGTAACGTGGGCCTATACATGGCAGCTTGTCGACGCCATGAAATTACTGAGCCCTCACGGGAAACCACCTCACCATTAGCCGAAGCCTCCGCGCTAGCCATGCACATTGGCGCTTCAATAGGTGTCACGCCGCGCTTTGCCACCGCGCATTTAACTACCCATAATCGTGCCCACAATGGCATTTATAAGCGCTTTACCGATCTGAGCGCCGAAAAGCTGTTTGTGGATTACAACACTAAAGGCATTTTGGCCTATAAACGCGCTGCCGATGCGTTATTGAAAATCCAGCCTTTGGGCATTTCCCATCCTATTAGTCACGATTTACTGCGAGTCGCCAAACAGGCATTGCAGGATGTGATTGAGTCGAACACTCAATTATTCAATCGATTAGATACGGATCGTTTCTTTTACTGTGTTCGCCCTTACTACAAACCTTATCGGGTGGGCTCGGTTATTTATCGCGGCGCCAATGCGGGGGATTTCGCTGGGATTAATGTGATCGATTTAACACTAGGTCTTTGTTTCGCTAATGAAGCTTCCTATTCACAAATGCTGGTGGACAAGTTTTTGTACATGATGCCAGAGGATCAACAGATATTGCGTGAATGCATGCGTCGGCCGAATTTGATGGATGACTTCCTGCAGGCAAAAGACAGGGCAAATCAAACTTGGTATCAAGAAAATTTGCGACTCTTTATTGAAGTCTGCGAATTACATGGCGAGACTGCGATTCAGCACCATAATGAGTTAGTGACTAAATATATTGCCGAGCCTTCGACAACGATGGAGCAGCAGCATTTAGCTAAGGTCACCGCCAGTGGTCCGCCACTGCATGTGCTACTCGGTTCATTGGAGCGACTCAGAGATAGGCGTGCCGCCGCTCAGCGCAGCGACATCCGGACGCGTTATGATGAGATTAAGAAACTGAAAGAGAGTTTGAGATAACACTATGTTTGCAGACTATAAAAAGGACTTTTACCTCGCGGGTCCAGGATATCTATTGAACCATTCCGTCGGTCGACCGTTAAAATCGACCGAACAGGTTTTCAAAGAAGCCTTTTTTGCGCCTTGGCAGGAGTCGGGGCGCGAACCTTGGGGTCAGTGGCTGAGTGTGATTGATGATTTTACTTTCGCCTTATCTAAACTGTTTAACGGCCACCAAAAGGACTTTTGCCCTCAGGTTAATCTCTCCAGTGCGCTGACTAAAATCGTCATGTCACTCGAGCGATTAAATCGCGAACACGCCGTTGTGTTAATGAGTGAGATTGATTTCCCCAGCATGGGTTTCGCCCTTAAAAAAGCACTGCCAGCCAGCTGCGAAGTACGTTTCATCCCTAAGGGGCTCGATGTCACTGACCCTAATGTGTGGGACGCGCATATCAGTCGTGATGTGGATCTGGTGTTTGTTAGTCATGCTTACTCGAATACTGGGCAGCAAGCGCCATTAGCCAATATTTTCACCATAGCCCGTGAGCGAGGCTGTTTGAGCTTAGTGGATGTTGCGCAATCGGCGGGGATTATTCCGCTAGATCTCGCGCGCCTACAACCTGACTTTTTAATCGGGTCGAGTGTTAAATGGCTTTGCGGCGGCCCTGGTGCAGCCTATCTTTGGATTAACCCTGCCATTTTGGAGCGTTGCCAACCTAAGGATGTGGGGTGGTTTAGCCATGAGAATCCGTTCGAATTTGATATCCACGACTTTCGTTATCAGCACTCCGCAATGCGCTTCTGGGGTGGAACACCTTCAATCGCCCCCTATGCCATTGCCGCTCACAGTATTCATTACCTGGCGGGTTTAGGTGTCCCCTTGCTGCGTAAATGTAATCAGCAGTTGATTGATGCTGTGGCGCAGGAGCTTGAGCATGAGTTTGTATCGCCACGTGATGTTGAGAAGCGCAGCGGTACACTGATTCTACAGTTTGGTGAGCAACAACATAAAATCATGACGGCATTAGCAAACGCGAATATTAGCGTCGATGCTCGCAGCATGGGGATCCGGATTTCGCCGCATATCTACAACGATATGGCCGATATCAAGCTGTTACTTGATGTGATAAAAGCAAATCGCTAACTTAAATGATTTAAAATGGCTTACTAGGCTAGGTTGTACTACGTAACTGCAACTAACAAGGCATAACTAACAAGACACAACACTCAGGGAGGCAAACCGCGACATGGTCGTTCCCGTATGTCGGCGTTAACTCACCGTCACACAGGCAACTTAAGGTTATTTATTGGGGGCGATCATGCTTAAATCTTATGGTCATAGCGGCAGACCATAGGTCGCGGGGTGTGGAGCTTGGGATCGCTGGGCGTGATCGCTAAATCTGCAGGTAGCATAACAGTATCGATGATCAACGCACTGCTCATATCAACAAGTGTCAGCGGGATGGTAAAGAGCAGCAAGGGCGGGGCCGCCAACGCGGAGATAATCATACACTCCTCGCCATTATCAACAGCCGTTTGCACACTTGAGAAAGAATGACCCCAAGTTGAATCTTCTCCCATCCTCGACGTTATCGTTGCACATCCCGTGAGAGAAAAGCACACGAGCAACCAAGTCAACCAACGCATAACCACTCCATTGTTTATATGTGAAAAACTGCATTGCTTCGGTATGATCTACTCACTTGATCAACTGAGAGCGTTAGTGATGTGGAACCAGATCAGGTTTCATTTGACGCCAACCTGTTCTGTTTCAACAGCTTGGCATTCTAACTATATGATTATATCTGTCAATTATTCATCAACAGAAACGAGATACAACCAAGCTCAATAACCTAGTTGTTAACGGCGACTCTTGTTTTGGATAAGTATTAATCATGGAGGTTTGTATGCCGTGCCTTCGCAGAACTCTGATGAGTTTTGAACATACTCTTTAAAATCAGTCTCCACTTCCCTCACTGGCCATCTAGCTACTTTTATTACTTTCCTTAAAACTGTTTCAGTAAATATTCGCTTGAGGGTAGGCCGAGAGCATATTATGTTGCTGATTTAAAATGGATGACTGGATTTACGCTTGGCGATGCCCACGCTACAAGTAGAGTCTACCGAGAGGTAACAGGATGAACAATAAAGCAGCGCCGCAGCAGTCGGCGTCGACAGAGCAAGAGACACAACCGTTGGACGACAGTCGGTATGAAGACCTGCCGCGCAGTGAGTACCTGCAATTAACCCAAGAGGAGCAAGACCGGCTCTATCAACTGCGCCAACAGCGGGTACGCGAGGCGCCCACCCTCTATGAGTGGGATATTAAGGTAGCGACTGTGTATGGCATAGGGTGGATCATGGTCCTTATTCCGTGCGGGATTACGGCTCTAGTTGGGTTGGTGACATACTGGTATGGATTTGAACAATGGTATTATTTTCTCATCATAGTGATGATTTTTGGGCCATTTATGCGCTACCTCTGGTTGGCCGACAAACAGTACCATTATCGGCTCGCCACCGAGGGTTTAGTTACTACCTATCATGACGCGATTCCGGATGCAGCTTACGCGGTAGTGCGGGGGCTGGCTTGGTTTGGGGTGGTAGTTTGTATTGTCGGGGTGGCTTTTTTAGGTCCCGCAGCGCTGATTGGTGCAGGAGGAATGGCTCTGGGGGCATTTTTCTTCACCGGTTTTAAAAATGTAGAAACAACTTATGAGAGCCCTATAAAAAATGGGCATCGTCATTTGATTAAGGTAACGCGGAATCGTCCATTTATTGCCTGCCAATCGGATGTACGAACAATGGGCTTACGTGCAAGTATTCGTCTTCATTGCCCATTGGATAAGATGCACATTATCTTGTCATTACTTATGACGCAGTTACCTGATTCTGAAATCCGTGTATTTAAAAATGAGCGGGTGTTAGATGGCGTACCATTCGCGTCATTTGAGTCAGGCGAACCTGCTCAACTGGCAGATTTTTCCCCTGACAATAACCTGCCTAGTTGAATAAAGCGTGGACACTTAACAATAATGGCGCGGTAGTTAACTTCCTACTATATAGGTGGTTTTTCTGCTGCATCCTCGTTTAGTTTAGATCGGTTTTTAACCATCTATCTCTATTATTGCTGTTGCCGCGGTGTCTGGGTGCCTTCTCTGAATGATAAAAGAGCGGTTGGCGATGATGCCTATTTAGAGAGCAACGCGATGATTGAATCAGAATAAAAGTTGTATATACCTTCAAAATACAAAAAGCCCCGATAGCGTTGCTATCGGGGCTTTTATATTTCTGTATCAATTACATAAAGCGAGCCGGTTGTATAGCGCTAGCCATTACAGGCTGTAGTACATTTCAAACTCAAGTGGGTGAGTTGTACGTGCTACACGCTCAGCTTCAGCTGTTTTCAGTACGATATAAGATTGGATGAAATCTTCACTGAACACGCCGCCTTTAGTCAGGAACTCATGGTCAGCTTGCAGGTTTTCAAGGGCGTTTTCTAATGACGTTGCCACTTGTGGGATTTCAGCCGCTTCTTCTGGAGGCAGATCGTACAGATCTTTGTCCATCGCCTCACCTGGGTGGATCTTGTTTTGGATACCGTCAAGACCCGCCATCAGCAGCGCTGCGAAACCTAAGTATGGGTTGGCATGTGGATCAGGGAAACGTGCTTCGATACGACGGCCTTTAGGGCTTGGTACCACTGGAATACGGATTGATGCAGAGCGGTTACGGGCAGAGTAGGCCAACATAACAGGTGCTTCAAAGTGTGGCACTAAACGCTTGTAAGAGTTAGTGCTTGGGTTAGTGAAAGCGTTCAGCGCGCGAGCGTGCTTGATGATACCACCTATGTAGTACAGCGCCGTTTCACTTAAACCTGCGTATTTGTCGCCAGCGAACAAGTTAACACCGTCTTTCGCGAGAGACTGGTGAACGTGCATGCCGCTACCATTGTCACCAACGATAGGTTTAGGCATGAAAGTCGCCGTCTTGCCGTAAGCGTGTGCCATGTTGTGCACTACGTACTTCAGAATTTGGATTTCATCCGCTTTCTTAGTCAAAGTATTGAAGCGAGTAGCGATTTCGTTTTGACCTGCAGTCGCCACTTCGTGGTGATGCGCTTCAACCACTTGGCCCATTTCTTCGAGCACTAAACACATAGCGCTACGTAGGTCTTGTGATGAGTCAACCGGTGCAACTGGGAAGTAACCGCCTTTAACAAATGGACGGTGACCAGTGTTGCCGCCCTCGTAGCTAGTCGCTGAGTTCCATGCCGCTTCTTTAGCGTCGATCTTAACGAAACAACCTGACATGTCAGTACCGAAACGGACATCGTCAAATAGGAAGAATTCTGGTTCTGGGCCAATCAAAACAGTATCAGCGATACCAGTAGAGATTAGGTAAGCTTCTGCTTTTTTAGCAATTGAACGTGGGTCACGGTCATAGCCCGTCATTGTACCGGGTTCAAGAATGTCACAACGAATAAGCGCTGTGGTTTCTTCGGTGAAAGGATCCAGTACGAATGTCGTTGGATCTGGCATCAGTACCATGTCTGATTCGTTAATGCCCTTCCAACCTGCGATAGAAGAACCGTCAAACATTTTGCCGTCTTCGAAGAAATCAGCATCTACCTGATGAGAAGGAATAGATACGTGCTGCTCTTTACCTTTAGTGTCGGTAAAACGTAAATCAACGAACTTAACTTCTAATTCTTCAAGTTGCTTTAAAACTGATTCAACTGACATTCTCAAGCCTCCGGTAGGGTAAAGGGATGCCCCTTCTATAATCTTTTAACTCAAGTTATTTATCTTGAGCCAAACTTACGAGCGATAAAGCGATATCCATGCCAATAATTTAACTAGCTGATTAACATGGTTTAAAACCTTTTCTGCACTTAATTGGATTCGTGTTTGCACCACTATGGTGCTTTTAGCTGTGGCATTTTGGTGCATCAATCCATTTTGGTGCGCACTGAATTGATTCATGCAAACCTAGGCTTGGACCCAAAGTAATAACATGCACTGCTTATGTGGCAGTGAGATGGCAGTGACGCCTTGGCTCACATTAGTCGCATAAGGACAGCAGCACTGAATCTAGCACATCTTTTCAGCACAGAACGGGACTGTTTCTCTGGGCTATTTCGCCGCCGCATAATTGTCATAAAACCACGCTAGTCTGTCCAACTATGCCACGCATTCTCAATCCAATAGTGGTTTATTATCATATTATTAGGAAAGAGTTCGTTCTCATGTGCGAAATGTCTTTGCTGTTCACAGACCAAGTGAATCAATGATGCGTAATAAAGGTATAGCGTGACAATGAAGTGAGTCTTAAAGACATTCAGTTTTCGCGGTCGTAAACGCCAATATGAATGCTAAGTTAAATGTACGCTAGAATTTATTGCTGTTTCTCGGCGAGATGATTTCATCGCGGTGACATCAATTTTAATTGATGTTTAAATCAGCAGAAATGGTTTGTATCTTGAGTATGAAAAATAGCAAATTCAGCTGCTTAACTCTAATTTTTCCTACGAATATGGCAATTGAACAGTGCTTTAACTGTGGCGGTAGAGGATTTCACTCAATGGAATATTGGCAGGAATTACCCAAGGATTGGCGGATTGTTTTATAAGTGTTCAAAAATAATCCTGTGCGCCAAGGCCGCTCTGGAGTAGAATGGCACGCTTTTTATTGTGGCGGATCGAGCTAGATCGCCATAACGAATTACTGAAATATCCCTATTTTTGTTTGATGGTAAGAGGTTTATCCGTGCTAGAGAATTTACGTAACATCGCCATTATTGCACACGTTGACCATGGCAAAACGACCCTGGTAGACAAGTTGCTGTCACAGTCAGGCACCCTTGCAACCCGAGGAGAAGCCACTGAGCGGGTGATGGACTCCAACGATCTTGAAAAGGAACGTGGGATCACGATTCTGGCAAAGAATACTGCCATCAAGTGGAACGACTACCGTATTAACATCGTTGATACCCCTGGCCACGCCGATTTCGGTGGTGAGGTTGAGCGTGTTCTGTCTATGGTTGACTCAGTATTATTGCTAGTTGATGCCGTTGACGGTCCAATGCCACAAACTCGCTTCGTAACGAAGAAAGCGTTTGCTCAAGGCTTAAAGCCAATCGTTGTTATCAACAAAATTGACCGTCCAGGCGCGCGCCCTGATTGGGTTATCGACCAAGTATTCGACCTGTTCGATAACTTAGGTGCAACTGACGAGCAGTTAGATTTCCCAATCGTTTACGCTTCAGCGTTAAACGGTTTTGCAACTTTAGATCCAGATGTTGCAAGTGAAGACATGACGCCGCTGTTCCAAACTATCGTTG
The DNA here is from genome assembly GCF_031932025.1 of Shewanella sp. SP2S2-4. Lineage (NCBI taxonomy): Bacteria > Pseudomonadati > Pseudomonadota > Gammaproteobacteria > Alteromonadales > Shewanellaceae > Shewanella > Shewanella sp. SP2S2-4. The sequence continues at coordinate 112,488 of NZ_JAUOER010000009.1, read as the reverse complement.
AAAAAGTATCATTCCCTGATGCTGACTCAGAAGGTAGTTTCCAGATGCAAATTTCGCAGCTGGATTACAACTCATACGTGGGTGTTATCGGTATCGGCCGTATCAAGCGTGGTAGCATCAAAACTAACCAACAAGTTACTATTGTTGGTGCTGATGGCAAAACCCGTAACGGTAAAATGGGCCAAGTATTAGGTTACATGGGTCTAGAGCGTACTGAAGTTGAAGTTGCTAACGCAGGCGATATCGTTGCTATCACTGGTTTAGGTGAGTTGAAAATTTCTGACACTGTCTGTGCTGCTGGCGCTGTAGAAGCGTTACCGCCATTATCAGTTGATGAACCAACTCTGACCATGACGTTCCAAGTCAACACTTCACCTTTTGCGGGTAAAGAAGGTAAGTATGTGACTTCACGTAATATTCTTGAGCGTTTACAACAAGAATTGGTCCACAACGTGGCACTGCGTGTTGAAGAAACTGAAAGTCCAGATCGCTTCCGCGTATCAGGCCGTGGTGAATTGCATTTATCAATCCTGATTGAAAACATGCGTCGTGAAGGTTATGAGTTAGCTGTATCACGTCCAGAAGTTATTCTGAAAACCATCGACGGTGAATTGTGTGAGCCATTCGAAACGTTAACTGTTGACGTTGAAGAAGAAGATCAAGGCACAGTGATCGAGAAGTTAGGTACCCGTAAAGCTGAAATGAAAGACATGCAGCTTGATGGTAAAGGTCGTGTACGTATCGACTTTATTATCCCAAGCCGCGGTTTAATCGGTTTCCAAACTGAATTCTTAACAGCGACTTCTGGTACAGGTCTAATTTACCACTCGTTCGACCATTACGGTCCACACAAAGGTGGCGATATCGGTCAACGCGCTAACGGCGTATTGATTTCTAACGCGACAGGTAAAGCTCTGACATTCGCACTGTTTGGTCTACAAGACCGCGGCCGTCTCTTTATTGGCCACGCTGCTGAAGTGTACGAAGGCCAAGTTGTTGGTATCCATGCTCGCTCAAACGATCTGACAGTTAACTGTCTGAAAGGTAAGCAGCTGACCAACATGCGTGCTTCAGGTACTGACGAAGCGCAAGTGCTGACTACGCCAATCACAATGACACTTGAGCAAGCGCTTGAGTTCATCGATGATGACGAATTGGTTGAAGTAACACCTAAGAGCATCCGTGTTCGTAAGAGACACTTGACTGAAAACGATCGTAAGCGCTTTAACCGCGGTTAATGCCAGCCTGTTGATTCAGGTGGCACACCCTTAAGGTGAGTCAATCGGTTTAAAAAGCCCTGCATAGGAAACTATGCGGGGCTTTTTGTTGGGGCTGATTTGGTCATGGGTATGCCGGCGATTAATTCAAACTGCTGAATCTTGAGATCTTGTATTACTCCTTATCGATTCTCCATACGCAATTGCGGCAAGATTTTGTAAGGAGAGATCTAACATTTAGTATGGTTCCGCTTAGGTCTTGTGCAAATTCATTGTCGAGTGAACAGCAGGCATTTTTCCCTGTCAGTAACTTCCTGGTTAGCTGATAAAGTTCTTACTAAAGCGACGGGTTAGCCTGTCATCGCGGAAGGAATAAATTTTAATATATTCGTCAAAAAGTGAACGGATCAGTTGCTGTCGGTCTGGCTGTATAGGGTTAGCTATAAAACCATTTATCTGATATTCGCATAGGAATAGTATCAGCGATAAGATTGAGTGATTTACTAACTGTAATCAATATTCTGGTGTATACATTAAAAACTGCAGATAGTGATATAAACCATTATCTGCAGTGTGCTTCGTTAGATTGGCAGTGCTTTGATGCTATTTAACCCAAGTATTGTTCAAAACTGCTTGCTGTGAGAGTTGAAATTCAAGCTTTAGCTGTTCTGCATACTTAGGTGCCTGATTCTCAATAAAGTCTACACTTTCATTCTCAGATATGATTTTATCTCCAGCGATTAAAAAACTACCTGAGTTGGTAAATGCGCCAAGCAAGTCGCCTTTTACTACAATACTATAGGGTTTTCGTTCCCTATAAAGAGAGCGACCAACTGATGCAAACTCGTCATTAAATCCGAGCAAATCAAAAGCGGTAGGTAAAATATCTAATTGGCTTGCGAGTATTTTATGTCGTTTAGGGGGAATATTTTGCCCAGGACGATAAATCCATAACGGAATATGGAATGCGCTTTCTAAGCCCGGCGTTTTCGTTTTGAACAAAGTGTGATCTGCCAAAATCATAAAGGTTGTATTTTCGTACCAGTCCTGTTTTGATGCTTCCGCAAAAAATGCTTTAAGAGATTCATCTGTATATCTAACAGTATTCAAAAAATCGGTGAATGTATCTTGTCCATATGGATAAACCTGTAAATGCTTCGGTGTTTCTACATATGGCATATGGGTGGTACCTGTAAACGAAAAACTAATAAATGGCTTAGTTTTTTCGTTTGCTAATTCGAGTGTTTTCATCAACATCTCATAATCCCAACCAAACTGTGCGCCATCAGGATCGGGGTAGTCAGTTCGTGTTATTGGGATATCACTACGTCCAAGATATTGCTGAAAACCAGCATAGTTGGCTATCGAATCTAAACGAATCGAGTCACGTTTTGAGCTTTGCAGCATTTGGGTTTGGTAGCCATGAGCTTGAGCAATATTACCTATTTTTGTAAGGCGTGATAATTCCAGTCCTCCTCCGATATAACCAACACTCTCAAGGGGAGGTATGCCAAACAAGCTCGCTTGAACACCTAAGTTACTGCGTTGAGCAACAGCATAAAAATTATCATAAACCTCAGCTTTTTTTGACAGTTCATCTAAAAATGGTGTGACTTTATAGTCCGAACCCGATAATCCATCTATATAAGCATAACTTAACGCTTCTACCAAAATGATAACTAAATTTCGGCCATTGGGTGTATTCTCTGAGAACTGGCTTACGTATGGATATTTATATGCTTCATCTTCTGTCTTATTCAGCTGTTGTTTAAGCTCTTCGGAATTAAAGAATTTATAATCAGTACGCTTGAAGTTTTGAGTAGTACCTTTACCACCTGTATAAATACCATTTAAAATTAAATTAGCTTGCTGCTCACTTTGGTTTTTATATGCATCGATAATGCCAAGTGGCTTTCCATGCAAGTTTAATCCTCGTAGAAATAATATCAGGATAGGGATCGCAATAACAAAAACGCCAATTTGTGATGCTAGAGTCTTATGGTTTTTATTGTGGTAGAAAAATAGTTGGTATTTTTTCACCAGCAAAATAATTATTATGGCTATAGTAGCAACGCTAAATATCGTTAACGCGAAATGATCTTTCATTAAAAATGGTAATACAAAAGATGTTTCAGTCATTAACAATGGTAGATCGCTAAATGTGTGTCTATTTACTACACCAAAATAAATAAAATCTCCAATAAGTGCGAGTGTAGATAGCAATAGCATTATTAAACCAAGCTTCAAACCCATATCTTTTATGAAACAAGTAATGCGGCCACTTCCTGGTACTAATATTAGCAATGTAGGTATGATCATGACATAAGCAGTAGTCATGATATCAAAGCGAAATGATGTAAATATCACCGTGAGTAAATCGAATGTTTCTTTATAATAATCGTGATACACAATGTAATTCGCAATGCGAGAGCAATTTAATATGAATAGCATGGAAATATATAGAAACAACACGCTGCGAAATTTACTCTGTTTCATACGATAAATTTTTTCAATGACTGTTTAAGGAGGTGCATAATAACACACCAACTTAGACTAGTTCAAAAGCAAACCTATACTCAGTTAATGCCCCACTCTATCTATTACTTGGATCAGTTCCATGCGGATATTGTCGGGTGTTTGGCTGTGCCAGAAGCCAGCTAAGTAAGCGCCAAGCGGCAGCATAAATAAGGCGATGAGCACTAATGCGAGTAATCCCTTATGGCCGAGTCTGTGGCCAGATTTAAGCCCTAGACCAAGGGCGGCTGATTTTGGACAAGCGGCGACGCAGCGCATACAGGCCTGGCATTCATCACTGCGCACCGTAGTCTTAGTGTGCACTATGATGTTTGCTGGGCAGGCGCGGGTGCACTTATCGCATTTCATCCCTTTTGCCTCGATAAGGCAATGCTGAGTATCACGGCGGATTTTTAATGGGCTCGCAAAGCTTAAGATCCCGAGCATGGCACCATAAGGGCACAAGTAACGGCAGAATCCCTGACGGCGCCATGCGGCTAAGGCAAGGATCAGCGCAAACACAAACAGGGTAATCAGGCTCGGCGTCAGAAAGAACAGTGCCATTTTTAAGTCGGCAATCTTGTGATAATTACCTTCGAGATAATAAGGAATCGACTCACTTGGCATGCCAATCACTATGTAGCAAAGGCCAAGCAGCAATAAATACTTGAGCATTCGCAGTGGCCAATCGAGCCAAGCGGGTGGTGTTAGTTCTGATTTAATAAAGCGTTTTCTAACAGCATACAAATATTCCCCTGCCAAACCTAATGGGCAAGCCCAACCACAAAATGCCCGCTTACAAAGTAATCCTGTGAGCAATACCGCCGCTAACATCACCGCGGCTGCAGGATGGGTTTGATCCCACAAATTTAGACTGACAATGGCCTTCAGTTCAATGCCGCCGGCAATCGGCAGGAAAGCATCGACCACATCGGGGCGCATTAGCCAAGGTGTAATTCCTTGCTTAAGCAATACGGTATTGATTGTGTATTGCACGGCAACCAGTAAAAGCGATAGCGCTAAGACATGTTGAGTGCCTTCCCGCAGAGTATTGTTCTTAATCTCACCTTTGAAGGAGTCAGGTGCAAATTTATGTCCTACTAACGCTAAAGGTAGCGCAATAATCAGTCCGAGTGCTAAAGGCCAGTAAAGGCTGATCGCGACGGCGCTGACACTGAGTAACAGTGTTACGACAGCACCCCATTTCTGGCCGCTCCAATAGCTCAGTGAGGCGAGATACATGAGTGCCAACATCAGAGTAAGTGATTCGATAAAAGTCATAGTGATGAATACAGCAAATGAGTAACGAGTACAGTGTCTGAGTGATGAGCTGATGATAAGTTTTTGAGTACTAAATGAAATTGTGCGGCAGGTCTAAGATTGGTGCTATCAATCCACTAAAGCGCGCCATAGCTCACAAAGCCAAGTGTTTTGGGCTTGCACAAATAAAGTATGGCTTGCAGGGACAGCGGACGAGGTCACACAAAGCATAAAAAGCCCCAGCACTTTATTGTGCTAGGGCTTAGGAGTTAAGTAGCAGCTTTGGTTCAACTTTTTGATTTTTCGAGTGACTCGATAAACTTGTTCGACTCATTAATCGATTTGTTCATCTCTTTAATCAGGCCCGAAATATCGGTTTGCAGACTGGCAAATTCGCCTTTGATCGCACCAATGGCTTGGGCGTTCAGGTTATGCTTGAGATACAGCATATTGTCTTTCATGGCGGTGAGGATAGGCGGCATTTTTGATTCGGCGCGGTGCATGCTTTTGATCAATTGTTCGTAGGCGCGTCGCGTTTCTTTGAGCTTAGCTTCACTGTTACGGCGCAGGCTGGCTTTGCTGATCTCGCCAATTTCATCTTGCCACTCATCGAATAACGCTTCGGCCACATCTTCAACTTTCTTGATGCGGTTGCTGACGTTGTCTGCGGCGCTTTGGGCTGACTCGTATTCATCCTTGGCCTTGTTATAGGCTTTTTCTAGGCTGCCGCCATCGTGATTGAGCAGGGCTTGCATTTCTTCGAGGGCCGAGCTGAACTCTTTTTGGGCGTCCTCTTGGGATTCTTTCGCGTCTTTAACTCTGTCGACCATAATATCGCGTTTATGGTAACCGACCTTTTCCATCGCACCGTAATAGGCACTTTGGCAACCACTGAGCAGGAGGCTTGCGGCAATCAGGCCTGAAGTTATCAGTCTTTTCATTGGGTATTCCGTCACTGAGTGAATTGAAATTAATCGGCCTTAAATCGGGCCGCATCGATAATGCTCCACAGATGAAAGATAGCACCTATTACCGCCGGCACAATTAGCCACCAGAGGGCATAACCCACCACTGTGATAATGAAAAATAACAGTGCGGCCATAATGCGGCCTTGCAATAGTTGGCCTAACCCAGGGAAAAATAGGCTAGCAATAGCGGAAATAACGTTACCCGCAGATCCTTGTTGAGACATCAATTCACTCCTTAGACTTGTAAATTAAGTGTTTATTGTACGAAGATAACGAGTCTATACCAACAGAATCAAGAGAAACCCGTGACTAAGAAGATAGAACTGGCACAAATTCGCGTCTTATTCCTCGGGATCTGGCACTTCCTGCTGCATTTGCAGCGGCGTTTAGTGGAAGATCAGATCAATATCCGCGCCGGACATTTGGCCTATGTCACGCTATTGTCACTTGTGCCTATGGTGGCCGTGACTATGTCTATGCTGTCCGCTTTTCCTGTGTTTAAAGGCATTCGTGGGCAGATAGAAGGCTTTGTTTATCAGAACTTTTTACCCGCCGCCGGCGATACAGTGCAAGTGTATATCAATGAGTTTGTAGCTAATGCCTCTAAGGGCACAGCTGTCGGGATTGCCGCTTTAGTGGTGGTCGCTATTTTGCTGATTTCCGCCATCGACAAATCCCTTAATAACATTTGGCGTACTAAAGAGAAGCGTTCCGTGGTGGTCGCATTTTCTATGTATTGGATGGTCATCACTTTGGGTCCTGTTTTGGTGGGGGCCAGTTTGGTGGCGACTTCCTACGTAGTGTCATTGAAGGTTTTTGACGGTCAGTTGTCGGGTGTGGTGCCCGTGTTTCTTGAGCGTTTGCCCATGCTGTTTTCAGTTGCTGCATTCTTGCTGTTGTATATGGTGGTGCCTAATCAAAAGGTGAAGTTTCTACATGCATTATTAGGGGCGATTGTCGCCGCAATCTTGTTTGAGTTAGGTAAAAAAGCCTTTGCCTTGTATGTGACTCAGTTTCCGAGCTATGAAGCTATTTATGGGGCTTTAGCCGTGATCCCTATTATCTTTGTCTGGGTGTATTTATCGTGGATGATAGTATTACTCGGCGCGGAAATTACCGCGGCTATGCCAGAGTATTTAGATTATGAGTCGAGCTCCGATGAGGATGAAACGGATCTAGATGGTAAGCCATTAGCAGATGCCAGCCAAGGTGATTCGTCGTCAGTATTAACGTCGGCAGAGGTGACGGCACTCAAGGCCGTGGCGAAATCGGAATGACCCCCCTAAACGGTTAAGCAATGGCGATAACACTTAATGCCTGAATCAGTGCCTGAATCCTTTCCCCCTTTTATCCGCCGCGACTGGTTTAGCGTTGGCAATGGTCAGCAATTACATCTGGCGCAATACGGTAATCCTCAAGGTATTCCGCTGTTGTATTTGCACGGTGGTCCGGGAGCGGGTTGTGATATCGGTGATTTAGCCTTATTTAATGGCGAACAATATTGGATTTTGCTGTTAGATCAACGCGGTTCTGGACAATCCTTGCCCTTTGGCGATTTAGCCCATAATCATCTTAATGGTTTGATCTGCGATATGGAGGCGATTCGCCTTGCGTTAGGTATTGAGCGCTGGTGTTTAGCGGGCGGCTCCTTTGGGGCCACATTAGGCTTAATTTACAGCGGATTGTTCCCAGAGCGGGTGATAGCGCAAGTGCTGTGGGCGTTATTTATTCCGTCTAAAGAAGGCATAGATTGGCTCTATGGCGCTGACGGCGCGGCAAAATTGCAACCTGCGGCTTATCGACTCTTCAGTGGTAATGCGCTCGTTGCGCCATCGCTGGCTGAACTGCTGGATTCGTACAATCAAGGTTTGGCATCGGCCGATGAAAACCTGCGACACAATTTTGCGCGGCGTTGGGTTCAGTGGGAGCTAAAGCTCGCTGGGGCGAGATTGGTGTTGCCAAGACAGTTACCCGACCCAGTATTAGCGTTAGCGGATATTGAATTGCACTTTGCTCGGCATGATTACTTCAATGCCATGACTGTGTTGCAGCGCGTGACGCCTAGGGTGAAGGCGCGTAGTGTGTTATTGCAAGGAAGGCAGGATGCGATTTGCCCAGCGGCGCTATTGCGCGATTTTGTGGCTGGGCTAGAGCATGCTATTACGATTCAATCTGTTGCCGACGGCGGACATATGCTCAATAGCGAGTCGTTGTTTTTGGCGGTCACAGCAGAAATCCATGCTATGTGGTCGTGGATACATCAAAGGGAAATACAATGAAAACATTGCTCATCAGTGCCAGTTTACTCGGATTAACTGCCTGTGCAGCTACGGCGCCCTCGCAAACCAGCGCGATTGACCCAGTGGTGGCTCAGGAGACCGTGAGTGCACCCGTCGCGCCCAAAGTCGTTGAACTGGGGGGATTGACCAATGAAGCTGCCGCTGAGCGCTTGTATCAAGCGTTGATTAACGCTAACTACTTGGCCACCAAGGTTGCGCCGACGAAAGTCGCGGTGCAGTTTGGCGATAACCAGTTTTTGCTTGAGCCGAGCATTAATTCTGCGGGCATTGACCGTATTTTAATGAATCGTTTCTATGCCGTGCATCCGCAATTACAGGCTAGCCAAGAGCTGCCTGTGGTGATTGGCACTTTGAATCAGAAGCTTAGTTTTGCCAAGTTCGTGTTGCTGGACCAAGGCGCAGTGATCCAAATACAAGGCACAGTCACCTTTGCCGATCGTGTTGAAATCGAAGAGTTACGTCGTTTTATGCTGTGGACCAATGGCGGTTTGGCACAAGTAGCGCAATCCTTGCCCGATGGTATCGACCAATATATTCGTCCTATCCCGCTCATGCAGCAAATGGTTCCCGTTAAGCCTTAATCTAAAAAGGAAAAGTTGTGATTGCGTTAATTCAAAGAGTGAGCCGCGCCAGTGTGGTTGTCGATAATCAAACCATAGGTGCAATCGATAAGGGCCTGTTGGTTCTGCTGGGCGTCGAGCAGGAAGATACCCGCGAGAAGATGGAAAAACTGGCAACTAAAGTGATGAGTTATCGCGTGTTTTCCGATGAGAATGGCAAGATGAATCTCAACCTAGAGCAAGTCGGTGGCTCTTTGTTAGTGGTGTCGCAATTTACCTTAGCCGCCGATACGGGCCGTGGCTTGAGGCCGAGTTTTTCGGGCGCAGGTACGCCGGATCAAGCCTTGGCACTGTATGAAGAGTTTGTCGCATTTTGCCGCGCTAAGGGCGTGACCACAGAAACCGGACAATTCGGCGCCGATATGCAAGTGTCCTTAGTCAATGATGGCCCAGTGACTTTTAATCTGCAGGTGTAGCTTCTTATCGCGCGAGTTATTGCGTTAGCTATTACATTAGTCATCGCGTGGTTTTTCTGGGGGATAGAGTGTTGAACTTATTCGGTGTTAGCTGTGAAGAGGGTTGTATCGAGGTAAATACACATGGATGAATTACTTACTCAACTACTCATTCAATTACGCCAGACGTGGCACAGTACTATTCCTGTTAGTGAATTTATGCAGATTGCGCCGCTCGATTACAGCGAGGGTGAATTTCGAGTCACGGCGCCGATAGCGCCCAATATTAATCTGCATCAGACCATGTTTGCCGGCAGCATTTATACCTTGATGACCTTAACTGGCTGGGGCGCTGTGTGGCTGAACCAGCAGTTAGCTGGCGTTGCGGGGGACATCGTGCTCGCCGATGCCCATATTCGTTATCTCGCGCCAGTGACTTGTGACCCAGTAGTAACAGTGCAATGGCCAACTGTGGATCTTAGTCCGTTGCAAAGAGGTCGCAGAGTGAAAGTGAAGTTAGCTGTGCAATTGTATTGTGATGCTAAGCTTTGTGCGGTATTCGAAGGTCTGTATGTCAGTGCGCCGAAAGCGAGTTAATTTATAGCGCGTCGCAACAACCTATAACCTTTCTAAAAAATCGAAGTGAATCTCAAATTTTATCCACTTTATTTCTTTTTTATGGGCGAATACACTAGCGTCATAGAGTTGAGATATTCCATCTGACTCTGAGTCATTTACCTATTTTCGGAGCAGATTATGTCTAAAGTCTTAATTTTAAAATCAAGCATTCTTGGCGGTTATTCACAATCTGCCGTGTTAATTGACCACTTAGCTAGCCACTGGGAAACCCAAGGCGCTGCTATTACAGTACGTGATTTAGGCGGTAAAGACGTGCTGCCTATGGTAGACGGTGAAATCGCTTCTGGTTTACGTGGTGGTGCAGAATTATCGGCACGTCAGCAAGAAATGCTCGCATTATCAGATACCTTAGTTGCTGAATTAAAAGCGAACGACACTATTGTTATCGCAGCGCCTATGTATAACTTCACTATTCCGACTCAACTTAAAAACTGGATCGATTTCATTGCCCGCGCTGGTGTGACTTTTACTTACACTGAAACAGGTCCAAAAGGATTAGTGGAAGGTAAACGCGCTGTGTTAGTGACGACCCGTGGCGGCGCTCACAAAGATGGCCCAACGGATCACGTTGTACCTTACTTGAAAACGGTTTTAGGCTTTATTGGTATCACTAATGTTGAAGTGGTTTACGCCGAAGCGCTGAACATGGGTCCTGAAGCACACGACAAAGGCATGAGCGAAGCGAAACACAGTATCGATCAGCTGAAGGCTTAATTGTCCCATTGATTAGTTGAGCCATTTGATTTAGCTGAATAAATAATGCCAGCCGTTAATGGGCTGGCATTTTTGTATGTGCATTTTAGCTAGGTTGGCAGCAGACTAAATCTTTAAGTGAGCCACCATTCACCACGCAGCCAAAACCATTAGCCTTGAGGATATCGCAGCCTTTTTGCGCTCGAATACCCGCGCCACAGTAGAGCACGAAGGGATGTTGTTTATTATCGACTTGATGCAACCATTGGTCGAGCGTTGGCAATGGCACATTAATGGCTTGGGGCAAATGACCGGAGGCAAATTCCTCTGGTGAACGCACATCAATCACCCGCGCGCCTTGCTCAATCAATTGCCAACACTTTTCGCCCGAGTGACTGCCGGATAACTTAGCCAGTAAAGATTGAAACATAGCATTGCTCCTACCATTAGAAAATTTTCAATAAGTTTATTCTAATGAATTGGCGAGTGCAAGCGTTGCAGATTATCGGTAGTAATGGTTTGGTCTTTGGCCGTGCAAGAGCCCGAACTCTGCATTACTGGCGTTAGATAAGCTGCTACAAGCAAGATTCTCTGCCTCGTTGATAGTGAATGATGTCGTGGAAGACCACTGCTTGGTCGTTGAGATTGCGATAGCCATGGGGTTTGTCGGCCGCAAATCGTACCGCTTCACCTTGTTTGAGCGTTTGCCACTGTCCATCGACTAACACTTCCATCGTGCCGCTTAATACAATGACATGTTCAGTGACGCCGGCTTCATGGGGCTCAGAAAGTCGCTCATAGTTTGGCAGCAGGGTGAGTTCAAACATCTCAAAACCGAAACGGTCTTCAAAGGGAAACAGTGAGGCGACTAGCATGCCGTCGGTGGCGGGTTGTTGGCGTAATTCGTCGGGTTTACGGAATACTGCGCCTTGGCTCTGGGGCGTGGGCTCGAGAAAGGTCGAAAGCGAGAGATTGAATCCACTGGCAATTTTCCACAGCGTCGCAATGGTTGGGCTTGATTCACCGCGCTCGATTTGTCCTATCATGGCCTTGCTGACGCCCGTCTCTTGAGCGGCTTTATCTAAACTCCATCCTTTTTGGTTACGAAGTGCTTTGAGTGTGGTGGCGAGATAGCTGTTTATCGTCTGCACAATGGCCCCATCATTTTTATAAAAATTTAGTTTGTACGTTATAACGCACAGGTGCTATCTTGTCCATCTCGTACGTTATAGCGCACGCAGGCTATCTTGTTCATTCTATAAGTTATAGCGCACAACATGGTGGCGACATCAATTGCAGAGGAAGGGAGTGAGTATGTGGCGAGATGCATGGAGTTTGTCAAAAATATCAGCGGGTTTTATTGCGGTATTGGTGGGTTATAGCAGCTCGGCTGTGATTATCTTTCAAGCGGCGGAGGCCGTGGGTGCGACACCTGCACAGATTAGTTCGTGGCTGTGGGCTTTAGGTGTGGGCATGGGCGTGACCAGCATAGGACTATCGCTTTACTACAAGAATCCTATTCTAACGGCTTGGTCGACACCGGGCGCTGCGCTTATGGTGACCAGCCTAGCGGGATTGAGCATCAACCAAGCCATAGGCGCGTTTCTGGTGAGTTCGATGTTAATTACCCTTTGTGGGGTGGCGGGCTGGATGGATAAACTTATTCGCATCATGCCGCAGTCAGTCGCTTCAGCCATGTTGGCGGGGATCCTGCTGCAATTTGGCCTAGGGCTATTTCAGGCTATGCAAACCCAGCTGAGCCTCATATTGATCATGCTGTTGGTGTTTGTCGTGGTTAAACCTTTTGCGCCGCGCTACATCATCTTGCTGACCTTGCTGGTGGGCATCGGCATGAGCTTTCAATTAGATTTACTCAAGTTAGATGCCGTTCAGTTGCAACTGGCGATGCCGGTATGGACCATGCCTGAGTTTTCGCTGGCGAGTGTAATTGGCGTGGCGTTACCGCTGTTTGTGGTCACTATGGCCTCGCAAAATATGCCGGGCGTTGCTGCGCTGCACGGTAATGGCTACAGGCCGCCTATTTCACCTTTGATCACGAGCACAGGGCTAATCGGGGTAATTCTGGCGCCCTTTGGCGGTTTTGCTTTTAACTTATCCGCCATCACAGCGGCTATCTGCATGGGGAAAGAGGCGGATCCGAATCCAGCGACCCGTTACTGGGCGGCAGTGTGGGGCGGGGTGTTTTACTTTATCACTGGGTTACTCGGCGCCACTGTGGTCGGCCTGTTTTCCGCTTTCCCGAAGGAATTAGTACTGGCCATCGCCGGATTAGCGCTGCTCGGCACTATCGCCAATAGCCTTACCGCCGCATTAGCTAAAACTGAAGATCGCGAGGTAGCGGTGATCACTTTCTTGGTCACGGCATCAGGTTTTAGTGTGCTGGGTATCGGCAGCGCATTTTGGGGACTGTTGCTTGGGTTTATTATCCATTGGTGGAACGGGCACAGAACTGCAGCTGTGGTGAAGCGAGTGAATACTTAGCTGCAGCAAAGCGCCTTAGTAGATGAATTTAAAAGACTAAGGCGCATGTGTTTTAGATTTTCTTTGTCATAAACACGCTATTGGGGTCGAGTTGGTAGGTGTCGAAGGGGCCACAGATTTCAAAACCAAATTTGCAGTAGAGCAGGCGAGCTGGGTTGAAGAAGTCCATCGAACCTGTCTCTAGACTCAGACGTTTGACGCCAGCGGTTTTGGCATCGTTAATCAAGTGCTGCAATATTTTAGAAGCTATGCCTTGCTGTTTATAGGGCGCGGCGGTGCGCATGGATTTGATCTCGGCGTGCTCGGCATCTAACCATTTTAGTGCACCGCAGCCCGCTAAATTATTGCCATCCCACAGGGTCCAAAAGCGAATATTGGACTGACGCAGATCATCAAGATCTAATGCGTGAACGCTTTCAGGCGGAGAGGTTGCCCGCATATCGTCGAGGTGTTCTTGCAGCAATGCCGCTATCTCAGGCCCTTTAAGGTCATCTAAGGTGATTTTCATGGCTCTTATGGTGGATTTCATGGCAGATCGGGTGCTCCTATTATTTTGGCTTATCCATAATGGCGTCATCGCTTTGTTATCTGTTTGCAATTGCGCCGTGGTGGATAAGCAAATGCTAGGCCAAGAGTTTTTAGCTAAAGCTAAACGCAGAATCAAAGTCAAAGTCGTGGGGCTTCACCCCACACCCGACCAAAAGGGGAAAAGCGCCTGTTCCCCTTTTGGATATCCCCCGGCGTCCCCAACGGAGTTGAAAGCCCCTTGTGCTCATTGCCAAATTTGCTATCGCTTCCGAAGGATGCGTCCCTGCACCTGCGAAAGCTAGTCGGTCATCCATGACCGAACTCACGCAATTTGCCTATTCGCCCTGCGGCAACTCCGAGGGGATGGTGTATTCTTTTGACTTTAGAGTTGTCTGATCGTCCTTAAATCATAAAAGAGTTGTTGACCTGTTTCTGTCGTTGTACGCGTTTTAATCTGAACTTAGGGCTGGAATGCAGTAAATCAACGTCATGTATTTACCTAAATTTAGCGCGGAAGAATAGTAAAGCTAAAACAATATCAAGTGACTACTGTCTCAGTTGTATAAAAAATAGCTGCTAGAAAAAGCAAACTCCTATAACATTATTTATGCAAATTAACATAAGTGTGACAGCGCCAAACTCCAACAAGCGATTAAACAGCGCGGCGAATAACTACTAAAACGTTCGCAATAATCATAATTAATAGAGGTGGATATGGGCTGGAAAGGTACTGTTAGAGCAATCAATGCAGCTGCCAAAAAAGCTGAAAGAAATGCTAAAAAGTCTCAAAGAGAGCTAGCACTTAGACATAAAGAACATGCAAAAATGCACGAGTTAGAACAGGCCGCTTATGATGTAGAATTTTTTGAGAATTATATAGAAATTGTTCAGTCGATGCACAAAGAGTGTGGTGATAGTATTAATTGGGAAAAAGTTGCAGTTATAACCGAACCGAGTAAACCTATTGTTATCAAAGGATTAGAGTTGGAGGCGATTAGTCAAAAAGAACAATATCAACCGAGTTTTTTTGACCGTTTATTTAAACGTATTGAAAACAAGCTGAGAGCTCTAGACGCCGCAATTGAGTCTGCTAAAAAGCAAGATCAAATTAATTTTGAGTTGTCACTTGAAAAGTGGCTGCAGAATTATAAAGAGTGGGAGGAAAGTGTTGAGCAAGCTAATTTGCTTATAGCTGGTGATCCAGAAGCAAGAATTAACACGATCAAAGAGCTTAATCCTTTTAGCGAGTTAGACACTTTAGGTTCTAGTTTACATTTTTCAGTATTGGAGAATTATCTTCTAACCATAAATATAAATATTCGTGGCGCAGATATTATTCCAAATGAGCAAAAATCGTTGCTTAAAAGTGGTAAATTGTCAGTTAAGAAAATGCCTGTAGGTAAGTTCAACGAATTGTATCAGGACTATGTATGTAGTTCAGTTCTGCGCGTTGCTAGAGAAACTTTTGCAATCTTGCCTGACGAGTTTGTGTTGATTAATGCTACCGATAGGCTGTTAAACAAGGTTACTGGATATCTTGAAGAGCAAACTATATTGTCGGTGTATGTATCTAGGAGCACTTTGAATAGTTTGAATATGGATTTAATTGATCCTTCTGACAGCATGCGAAATTTTATCCATAACATGTCCTTTAAGCCGACAAAAGGTTTTGAGCCTGTTGTGCCTGTAGACGTTGTGACACTTGCGTAAATTGGATGACTAAAGGGAACTGTTAATGTGTGGTATTGGCATTTGTTATTTTTCTAAAATTGCCATCGCTAAATGTTAGCTCTAGTCTTTGAACCTAAGGTTACGCTGATGCTTGAAAGGCAAACCATGGTGATTGGTGAGACGACCGTCCGCCCCATGGACGGGGCGGTCGAGCATCCAAGGATGGACTTGCTGCGCGTCGTCGAGCCAGTACCATGGTTGGCCTCACTCTGAACAATACCTATGTTTAACTGCCTCTTCGCCTTCCGTAACTCTCGTTTATCAACTTAGATTTCACAGTGTCGTGAGTGAATGCCATGGCAAGCCTGTAAAGGCGAATATCAGCAAACGCTAAGGCCAACAGTAAATTTTCTTTTAATTTAAAAAGTGATCCAAACGGATATAAAAATGGCCGAGGATAAGCTCGGCCATGATTTGTTCGATTAAGCGTAAAACGGGCTGGTTTAGTAGAATTTCTTCAGGTAGCTTGCCGCGTATTTTTGCAGTTTTCGGTTCGAACTTGTGGTCGCAATATTCTCAATCACGTCGCGGTAATCGGCATTGCCTGAGCTTGCTAGGGCTTTTGCCATGTTGGCATAGGTATCGATGGCGAGTTTGTCATCGGCCATTAAGCGTGGCGTTTTTAATTCGTTACTGAGTACGGCTAGGATAAAGTCATCGTACTGACGTTCATCCATAATGCGTTTAGCCGCCAGGCGCATTAACTCTAAATCATCGCTGCGTAGGGCATTGGCAAAGGCATTATTTTGCTGACTTTGGTCGGCAGCATATTGGCTTTTATCCCCAAGAATTGTATTCCACTTTTTATATTGCGCTAGGTTTTCATTGGCTTGAGATGCGTATTTTTTGAGTTTTTTGTGATAGTTGCCATTTACAATGCTGTTGATGGTTTCGCTGTACTTGTCGTTACCCGAGTAGGCTAAGCCTTTGACTAACCAAGCACTATAGTCGATGGCATTTTTTTCAGTCGCTTGGGGTAAAGAGGCAAGCAGTTTAGCTTCGAGCACGTCGTATATTGCAGGATCGGATAAACCTGCAAGGCTTAAGGATTCGATGGCTTGCTTCTGCTTAAATTCGTTGTCGCCCTTAAAGACTTCTTGGTAGGTTTCTACTGTGTATTCTTTGGCAAACAGTGGTGCGGTTAATAAACTGATGCTCAGCAGCATCCCTGCAAACAGTGGTTTCATTGCTATGTCCTTATGTGGTTTTTAGGTGTTATCTGGTCCAGCGTTTAAAAATCAGCGAGGTATTAATGCCGCCAAAGGCGAAATTATTACTCATCACATAATCTGTGTCGATTGGGCGCAGTTCGTTGCGGATATAGTCCAAATCGGCACATTGTGGGTCGATATTCTCAAGGTTGAGTGTTGGCGCAAACCAGCCCGCATTCATCATCTCAATACTCACCCAAGCTTCTAACGCGCCGCATGCGCCTAAGGTGTGGCCCGTGTAGCTTTTAAGGGATGAAATCGGCATACCAGCACCAAAAACTGCATGGGTCGCGTGACTCTCGGCGATGTCACCGCGATCCGTTGCCGTGCCGTGGGCGTTCACATAACCTATGGCGCTAGGCTCAAGCTGCGCATCTTTAAGGGCTAATCTGATGGCGATTTCCATGGTCTGCGCATTCGGTTGGGTGACGTGTTGACCGTCGGAATTTGTGCCAAAACCGACTAACTCAGCATAAATTTTTGCGCCACGCGCCTTGGCGTGTTCTAGCTCTTCGAGCACCAGCGTACAAGCCCCTTCGCCAATGACGAGGCCATCGCGATCCGCATCAAAGGGGCGCGGCGTGAGTTCGGGCGTCGAGTTTTTAGTGCTGGTGGCAAACAGGGTATCGAACACCACAGCTTCGGTGGGGCAGAGTTCTTCGCCGCCGCCCGCCAACATTAAGGTTTGCTGACCGTATTTGATAGCTTCATAGGCATAACCTATGCCTTGGCTACCCGAAGTGCAGGCGCTGCTGGTGGTGTGAATTCGGCCCTTTAAGCCGAAGAATACGCCAACGTTCACCGCTGTGGTGTGCGCCATCATGCGGATATAGCTAGTGGCGGTGACGCCCGACATATCACCGGTTTTCAGCATATCGCCAAAGGCGGTTATAGGATCGGTACTGCCCGTGGATGAACCGTAGGCGATGCCCATTTCACCCGAGGACACGATAGGGTGATCCAACAACCCCGCATCGAGTAAAGCAAGCTCACTGGCGCGGGTTGCCATAATGGAAACCTTGCCCATGGAACGAATTTTCTTGCGCGAATAATGGCTTGGCACTTCAAAGTCAGTAATTGGCGCGGCTAAACGGGTGTTGAGTCCGTCGTATCTATCCCAGTCACTCATAGTGACGACGCAGTTTTTCTGCGCCTTAAGGCTCGCCGCAATGGTCGGCCAATCATGGCCTAGGGCGGTAATACCACCAACACCTGTGATGACCACTCGCTTACCCAAGCGCGTTTGATTTGTCCCCTCGCTCATTTAGATCATGCCTCCATTAACCGATATCACTTGGCGAGTGATATAGGCGGCATCGTCAGACATTAAAAATGCGGCTAAGGCGGCGATTTCATTGGGTTTACCCATACGGCGCATTGGCACTAATTGCTCGACCATGTCCTTAGGAATATCGGCCACCATGTCGGTCTCAATCAAGCCCGGGGCGATACAGTTGACGGTGATTTTGCGTTTTGCCAGCTCTAATGACAGTGCCTTAGTCGCGCCGATAATGCCCGCTTTGGAGGCGCTGTAATTCACTTGGCCACGGTTGCCCGCAATCCCAGATACCGAAGCTAAAGTGATGATACGTCCACCTTTGCGGCCTTGTACCATAGGCATCACGCAGGGATGGATCACATTATAAAAGCCGTCTAAGTTAGTGTGGATGACGCTGTCCCACTCGCTTTCTGTCATGGCGGGAAAGGCGGTATCGCGGTTGATGCCGGCATTGAGGATCACGCCGTAATAGGCACCATTGGCCTCGATATCGGCTTCGATGGCAGCTTTGACTGTCGCGCGGTCGGCAACATCAAATTTCAGCAGGCTCACATTGACTCCAAGCGCGCGGATTTGCGTGGCAGTGTCATCGGCCGCCGTTTGATTGCTGTGGTAATGCAGGGCGATATCGAAGCCTGCTGCGGCCAGTTTGAGGGCAATGGCTTTACCTATGCCGCGGCTCGAACCTGTGACTAATACTCTGTTATTCATTTGTTTTCTCCACCCCATTTTATCTTTAGGAGTCGGTATGGGGTTTCATGTATTTATGGTAAAAGGCTGCTTGCTAAGGCGCTTAATCTAACGCTTTTTATCGACAGGCTAATTCAGTTTGCTGTGATTACTTGGTCTCAGCATGGTCTCAGCATTGCCTCGATATTTGTGTCTAAGTTAGTGCCCAAGGCTTCTATTGCCCGCGTCTTGATTTCCATCAAGGTAGGCTTGCGTGTCTTGGGGTTGGAACACATTCACATTCGCTGTGGCGACTAAGATTTTCTCTTGATCGCTTCCGGCTTCGGGCAGCAGATAAATCTGGCAATCGAATACCGCTAATCCCGACTCCTCTTGATAGAGGCGGTTTACCTGGGTGCGATAGGTGCGCCCGAGTTCATATTGCTTGGCATGTAGCGCTAATTTGCGCGACCCCAACAGAAAACCCACGCGGATTTTATCATTGCGCAGCTTAGCTTCTACTCCGGCCAGTGCGGCAATACTTTGGGCCATATATTCGATACCCACATAATTGGGTACGGCTTGATGTTTATCGTCGAAATAGGGGCTTTTCGGCGTGATCGTGACTTCGGTAACTAAGGTATCGCGTTGATAAGAGATGATCTTATCGACCAAGATCATCGGCGCCCTGTGGGGGATGAAATCGGCAATATCCTGCTCGGCAAAGGGTAAATTGAATTGAATAAAGGGCATCATTTTAGGCCTCGTTACGGCAAAAAATCAGGCTGGCATTGCTGCCGCCAAAGGCGAAGGAATTACTCATCACATAATTAAGTGTGCCTTTTGCGGCGACTTGATGGCGTTCGACTAAGGCAATGGACGGGTCCTGTGGATCGACTTGTCTGTCCCATTGATGGGGCGGCAGGGCTTGGCCGTGATTATGTGCCGAAAGCAATAAATAGCAGAAGGCGGCTTCAATCGCGCCAGCGGCACCTAAGGTATGGCCGACTAAGGGTTTGGTCGAGCTGCAGGGCGGGGTGTTGACGCCAAAGACTTCAACCACAGCACGGCTTTCCATCGCATCATTTTTGGGTGTCGCTGTGCCGTGTAAGTTAATGTAACCAATATCTTGTGCCGCAATATTCGCATCTTGCAAAGCCGCTTGCATGGCGGTGATTGCGCCAGCGCCTTCGGGGTGTGGCGCCGAAATATGATGGGCATCGCTCGACTCGCCAATGCCAGCCAGCATGACATCGGACTCGCCCGCCGTCAGCACGAATAAGGCTGCGCCTTCGCCGATATTGATGCCATCACGGTTGATACTAAAGGGATTGCAGTGGCCTTTTGACACAGATTCCAAAGCATTAAAACCATTGACTGTCAGTTGGCACAAACTGTCGACACCGCCAACAATCACCATGTCGCAGAGGTTAGCGCTGAGTAAACGTTTGGCACTGGCAAAGACTTTTGCGCTGGAGGAACAGGCGGTTGAAATCGTGTAGCAAGGGCCATCTAGCTCAAAATATTGGCGTAAAAAGTCGCTAGTGCTGCCGAGCTCCTGCTGGAAATAGTGGTAATCCGCCGGAAAGTGGCCGTGTTGATTGCGATAGCTCAGGGCCGCTTCACCTTTAGAAATCCCCGAGGTGCTTGTGCCTAGCACAACGCCAATGCGGGCATGGCCAAAATCCCGTTTCGCTTGTTCAATCGTGGCGGCAATTTGCTGCGCCGCGCATAGGAGTAACTGGTTATTGCGGCAATCGAACTGAATGAGCTTTGCAGGAATCGCCGGCAGCGCAGCCGTTACTGGCGCAACTAAGGTTGGGTGCTCGAACAGGAGTGTGTCACTGCGCTGCATCGCGCTGGTATCACCCGCGATCAGGCGGTCTAAAACCTGCTGGGGATCTTGCCCTAGCGGGGTACACAATCCAATCTGTGTAATGGCTACTCTGTTCATCATAGCGTATCGTTTTTTTACCATGGCACAGCGAAGTGCGGGTGTTAAAAGGTTAAATAGGTTCGATTTCTAGCTCAAACTTGGCCTGTGGCATAGTTAAGCTGATGTGGGCTTGCCATAGGGCGTCGCCGACATTTTGTTGATAACGAATTTGCACCACATGGGTTTGCAGGGCGCTTTTACTGATCAAGGTATCTTGGCTATAGATCTGGCGACAGGGGATTGTATTCATTCGGGTATCGACAAGCGTGTCGCTCTTATTTCCCTCAACCGTATCGCAAAGACCAGTCACTAAATGACCACCTTCCAAATGGGCGCGAATACTCTGCTCAGGCCAATAGATCAGTTGCATCATCGCCATTAAATACTCGGCTTTAAAATTGTCGCCCAGCAGCACACTTTGCTCACTGCTGAGTGTATTCCCATCATAAACCAAGGTAAACAACGCCTGTCCGAGTGGCGCTAAACCCACGAGCGTCATGCGCTCGCCCTCTAACTCCAATTGAGTGAGCAGTTCGTGGGACTCTTTCCCCACTTTAATACTGACTTTTTGGCTAAAGGACTGGGGAGAAGATACGCCTGTGTTGCTGTCGGTTTGCTGACTCGCCATGATGGCGGGCTTAGTTGTAGGCTCAGTCGTGGACTTTATCCTTGGCTGAGTCAACGGCTTATCGGTCGCGGGAGCAAAGTCATGGGGCAATGGTGCCAAACAATAACGCATATCCTTAGCGAGTCCGACACAGGTCTGCCTGAACAGCAGTTCACTACAGCCCGTTAGCCCAAGGCTTGCGAGCAATAGCGCGGGGATGATTAGCCATTTAGCGTTAAGGTTTAGCAGCATGCGATTAGACCTCTGCGAATGCTGGAGTGGCGGCTGGGTTTCTGCACAGTTCGACTATCATGTTCAGGCGGCGCTCCGAGTCTTTAACGAAGGGATTATTCGTATCCCAAGCATAGCCCGCCAGAATAGAACAAATCATCTGCTTGATACGCTCGTTCGGTTCTTCATAGAAGATCACGTCCTGAAAGCGGCCATCATACCAAGCTTGCACATAGGTACGAAAGGCATTCACGCCCTGCATCAAAGGTGTTGAGTAATCGGCTTGCCAGTCAACCGTTTCGCCATTGAGTTGTTTCGTCAGGCATTTTGCTGCCATAGACGCCGATTGCATGGCGATAGTCACACCGGAGGAAAATACCGGGTCGAGGAACTCACCCGCATTACCCAATAGCGCGAACTTGCCGGTCGCAAGGCGTGACACATTGGCGGAATAACCTTTGAGCGTGGCGCATTCCTGTGCCACTTTAGCGTTTGCCAGCAGGGCTTTTAGCCCTGGTTCTTCATTGACTATGCTCATCAATTTTTGCTCAAGCGAACCCTGTAAACGCTCAAGTAACTGCGGCTCAGCCACCACGCCGAGTGAACAACGGCCATTGCTAAAGGGAATAAGCCAATACCAAATGTCCTTATGTTCAGGGTGGACACTGATCAAAATCTTATTACGATCGAAGCTAGCATCGCTGATGTTGTCTTCCACATGCGTAAAGATGGCGCTGCGCGGAGGCAGGCAAGATGGACTTTCTAAGTTGAGCAAGCGGGGTAATACGCGACCAAAACCGCTGGCGTCGAGCACATATTGGGCATTGATTTGATAAAGCTCGCCCTGTTCATTGCGCACCGTTAAGCGTGGGTTCTCGGTTAAATCGATCGCCTCGACCGTTTCGCCGTAGCGGATGTCGACCCCTTGGCTTTGGGCGGTATCGGCTAACAGTTTATCGAAACTGGCGCGCTGCACTTGAAACGTGGTGCCCGGCCCAGGAGTAAATTTATCGGTAAAATCGAAGGTGGTGTAAGTCCCATTGCGACGAAAGGCGGCGCCATTTTTATGTTGGAATCCAGCAGCATTGAGCGCATCTAACATGCCCGCTTCTTCGATAAACTGCATGCAGCAGGGCAGTAAACTTTCGCCGATGGAGAAGCGAGGAAAATGCTGTTTCTCTAACACAAGCACGCGCTTACCTTGCTGGTGTAGCAGGCTGGCAGCGATGGCGCCCGAAGGCCCTGCGCCGATAATGGCC
Source organism: Shewanella sp. SP2S2-4 (assembly GCF_031932025.1). Lineage (NCBI taxonomy): Bacteria > Pseudomonadati > Pseudomonadota > Gammaproteobacteria > Alteromonadales > Shewanellaceae > Shewanella > Shewanella sp. SP2S2-4. The sequence goes on along the minus strand of NZ_JAUOER010000009.1, from coordinate 89,929 downwards.
ACATCGACATCAAGTGAATTTGGCATAGTTGATAAATCGTGAACCTGTGTAGACATGTAAAATACGTTCCTTGTAGTCATCAGGACTTTTTTGTCGTTAGAAGCTGATTGGTGGTTAAAGCCAGTGTTGTGGTCAAAATCAACGGCGAAAGTAAAAAGGTAAACCCTATGCCCAGCGACAGGGTTAAACCAAAGTAGTGAATCGCTTGGGTCTGGCTAAAGGCAAGTAAACCAAAGGCCAATAGGGTCGAGCAGGCGGACATAAACACCGCCATCATCACTGCCTTGCCGTGGTTCTGGGCTGAGGCAAAAAACAAGCTGTAGTCTATCCCAATCCCGAAAACTAAAATGAGCGCCAGTGCATGGAACAGACTCAGTGGTGAGCCCGTTAAGCCTAAGGTTGCGAGCGTGAGCAAGGCCGCAAGGGCCGGCACGGCAACCACAACCGCCGCTTTTTTAAAGCCGAAATTCAGGCTAAACAACAAGAGTGCGATGCCAAGTGCAAGGGCTAACAGCTTTAGGGTTAACAATCGGTAATGGCCCATGACGGCTGAAATGTCCGCCACCTTGTCGATAAGCTGCACGCTTTTATCACTGGCAAAACGCGCTTTGAGGGCATCGATTTGCTGAATGCCGCCAAGGAGGACTATTGCACCATAATCAGCTCCATAATCGGCACCCTGATCTGCTCCATGCTCAGCGCCATGTTCCGCGCTTGCTCCATCATCATTTAGCGCGCCATTACTGACTGGACTGTTAGCCTCACTTGGCGCGAGCCACAGCGGCGCGAGTTGCTTGCCTGCCCCTAGTGTAAAGAATGCAGCAGGCGTGATGTACTCTGTTTTCGCGGCCAAATAGGCGGCTTGCAGTTCTGGCTTTAGATTTTCATCCAACCCAAGACTTGTAAGCACTAGCTCTAGCTGAGTTTGATAAATTTTGCCCTGTAAGCGGTAAGCCGAGTCTTGTTTTTGATGACTAGGCAGATAACGGCTGAGGCTGACATAGTTGCCTAACTCTTGGTTTGTTATGGCGGTATCAAGCATGGGTGACACTCGCTCAAGCTGTTGCAGCAACGCTTCTTCATTCGGTGCGCGCACTAATAAGAATTGATTGTCTGTGCCGCCACTGAGTAACTGGCGTAGCTGGTTTTCTGGCTCAGTCACGCTTGCAGGACTTTGCTGTAAATGGCGAATATCGTCATCGACGGTTAACTTTGTTACGCCAATCAGACACCAAACAACTATCACTAAAGCAAATAGGCCCATGCCTAACGGCGTGGTAAATCGTTTCGATAACTGAGTGAGACAGGCAAGGTAAGTCCCCGCGAGCGCTAACGGGCGAGAGCCTGCGGGCAAACGACTGCCGGCTAACAGTGGATAGGCGAGAATGAGGGTGAGATAGGCCCCAAGCAGCCCCGCGGCGCAGAAAATCGCTACTTGCTGCATGCCGGGAAACGGCGCTAAACCTATGCCGACGTAAGCCAAGGCGCTGGTGATAAAGGCGAGCGTCACCGTGGGGAAGATATACGCCACTGTGGCCTTTGCGCTCCGCTCAGTATCGCTTAAGCGCTCGCAGTAAAAATGAAAACTGTAGTCGATGGCAATGCCAATCAAGCTAGTGCCAAACACTAAGGTGAGTAAATGCAGCTCGCCAAATACGCTTAAGGTAAAAGTCACGGCCAGCAAGAGCCCGCTGGAAATGGTGACGATTGCCAGAAGTAGCGGCATTACAGAACGAAACGCCAACCAAACTAAGGCTATCACACCAAGTAAGGATGCTAGGCCGAGGATCGATATTTCACTCTTAGCCGTTTGCGTTGCCGCAAGGGCATGAAACAGGGCGCCAGCTTTGAGCACGGTAATATCTGGGTAGCTTTGTTTAACGGCATCCAATCCTTGGGTTAATGCCGTCATCTGCGCTAATTGCGCATTGGGATTAAAAGCGCTTTCTCGCCCCTTTGCCATGACGACAGCGGCAACATTATCGCCTTGATTCGCGAGCAGTATCCCTTGGCTGGCTCTGACTTTTGAACTCGGCGCGAGGGCGAGTAAATTGGCTGGGAATAACAGCAGCGGATCTTGGGCGAGCAAGTTGCTATTGGCGTAACTAAATGCGTTGTAAAGCTGCGCCGTGGCCGCCTCAATCAGACTTTCAATATTTTGGCTGGCTAACGCTTCAGCTTGCGGCTCTGTCAGGAATTTAAATCTGTGGGGAAAATAGAATTGCCCTAGCGCTTCACCGAGCTGTATATCGGCGCTGCGGATATCCGTTAGCGCGCCTTGCTTACCCCTTGCAACAAGGTCGTCTTCAAGCGTTTGCATCAACAGTTTTGCCGCAGCGATTGCTGTGGTTTCGTTCTTGGCGACAAGTGCAATATAGACTTGGTCGGCGAGCGTCGCTTCTACTTGGTTAAGGGCGCGCTCTGTGAGTTTGTCTTGCTGTAAATGCGGCAGCATGGCGAGGATATTGCTCTGCACCCGTGCGCCGTTTTGCCAGAGTTGCAGCGTCCACAGACTTGCAGACAGCATCAATAGCAACCAAATGGCGAGGCGCCACTTGGGGGGGGATTGCATTAGCGCTTGACTGGCGCGCACGGCGAAGTTGGAGGCCATGGTTAAGGTTTATTCGCCTCGAGCGCTAACGCATACTGCGCTAATTCGGTTTCGCTGAGTGCTCCTTGGGAAAGCGCACTAAAGTCGATGCGGGTCATATCCTGTGGTGTCACATTCGGCGCGGCGCTCAGCAGCACTAGGGATTGCAAGGTATCGCCACCCTCTAACACCATATTGGTGATGGCTTTTTTCATTAAGGGATCTTTGGGCGTCAGGCCTAATTGCCATTGGCTGTTTGGACTCAAGTTCTCTGGGCTTAACTTCTCAGGGCTTAACTTTTCTGTGTTTAACTTGTCTGAGTTGAGGAAGTGCAGTTCGAAGTTTTCGCTTAAACCGGAAATATCCCCGCCGAGCATAGCGCGCACTAGGCTGGGCAATAAATCGCCCATAGCGGCGGCGCTCGCCGAGGCATCGGCCTTGCTGACTTGGACTCGACCTTGGCTATCGCGCTGAATAAGTTGCTTATCTTTTAAAATCAGCAGGGATTCAAAGGGTTTTATCTGTTGCCAGATCAGCCCTTGGGTTTGATCGAAGATAAACTGACCTTGGCTGATTAACGGCTTTTTGAGCACCTTTAACTGCCGAGATTGCACAAAGTGGCCTCGCACCGTTTCGCCCAAGTTAAGTTTTTTGCTCAGGGCGACAAGTTGCGTGGTATCTGCACTTTGGCTAAAGAGTGCTTGATAAGCGCCGGGCGTGGCAAGCTTGTCACTTAAGGCTTCGGCCTTGAGTGGCAGGCTGCTTATCAAAGCAAAAGCTAAGCAGAGAAATAATGCACACTTTGTTGGTACAGGGATCTTCGTCAGCAAGGGGTTCATTAGTCATCCACCTTAGCGAGCAGGGTGGCGATTTTGTCACGGAACACATCTGGGGTAACGAAGCACAATTCTTGGGTGCTCATATCGACCGCCGCTTGAATGGTATAACCCTTAGTGATGCGCGCACCGGTTTCGACATCGCGAATTTGATAATTGATCTTTAAGCGGTTTTCCCACTCGACTAACTCGGCGCGCACTGTGATTTTTTGCTCGAAGGTGCTGGCTTTGACGTACTTAATCTGCAAATCGATAATCGGCCACGCATAGTTAGATGCTTGCATCTGTCGATAGTTATAGCCCAGCTCATCGAGCAGTTTGCAGCGAGCAATCTCGAAATAACGCAGGTAATTGCCATGCCAAGTGATCCCCATGGAATCCACATCGTGGAAGGGAATTTGCATTTCCATATCGATAGTGAGCAATGATTTCATCGGCACACTTCCCATTCGCCCGCTTGGATTTTAGCTATGGTTTGGCGCAGCACGGCTTCAAGCGGCCTATCTTCAATTAAGGTCTCAAAATCACCGCGCACTTGGGCGAGGGTTTTCGCCAATGAAGGTGTGAGCGAGGCTTCGTCCAGTTCATTTTGGGCGATACGCAGGCCAATACCTTGGGTCATGGCGAGCAATGCAGCTGCGGCGACTTGTTCGGTCAATTGCAGCACGCGCATACAGTCGCGGGCGGCGATAGTGCCCATGCTGACTTTGTCTTGGTTGTGGCATTCGGTCGAGCGTGAGAACACACTGGCGGGCATAGTGTGCTTGAGCGCTTCTGCCGTCCAAGCCGACACGCCAATTTGCACCGCTTTAAAACCATGATTAATCGCGCGGCGCGGGCCGGTTGAACCGGATAAGTTAGCAGGTAAGCCATTGTTAAACTTAGGGTCCATCACTAGCGCCATTTGGCGGTCGATAAGATCGGCTAAGTTGGCCACAGTATTTTTCAGTGAATCCATCGCAAAGGCGATATGGCCGCCGTAGAAATGGCCACCGTGGAGAATATGCTCGCCTTCGCCGTCGACAATCGGGTTGTCGTTGGCGCTGTTGACTTCGGTTTCGATAAACTGACGCATAAACGGCAGCGCATCCTGCAACACGCCGATAATGTGCGGTGCGCAGCGGATGGAATATCTGTCCTGCAGACGATCCGAATTACGTGGATGTTCGTGGTGATTCAAATCTTCACGGATCCAAGTGGCGATTTGGTTTTGCCCTGGATGGGGTTTGGCGGCAAATAAGATTTCATCAAAATGGTTCGAGTTGCCTTTTAGGGTTAACGAAGCCATAGCGGTAATGCGACTACTCAAGCGAGCAAGATATTGCGCGCGATCAAAGGCTAAGCAGGCTAAAGCTGTCATCACAGCCGTGCCGTTCATCAGGGCTAAGCCTTCTTTTGGACGCAGAACATGTGGGATGATGTTGAGCTTAGCGTACACATCTTGAGTCGCTTGGCGCTCACCTTGGTAAATCACTTCGCGCTCACCGACTAACACGGCGGCTAAATACGACAAAGGCGTTAAATCACCACTGGCGCCGACCGAACCTTCCTCTGGGATCACTGGCACTATGTTGAGATTCAGCAAGGTTTCGATGCGCTTTAATAGCTCATAGGTCACGCCAGATTTGCCAATGGCTAAGGAGTTTAAACGGCAAGCCATCACAGCGCGGGCCTGCATTATGCTTAAGGTCTCGCCTAAACCGCAGCCGTGGAAGCGGGTTAAATGCAGTGGTAACTCGTGGACCAGATCTAAGCTCACATTGACTGTGCAAGAGTCGCCATAACCTGTGGTTACGCCATAGACCACGCCTTCTTCGTGCAGCAGGCTATCGATAAAGCGCGCACCTTTTTGGATATATTCTTGATAATCCGCATCATCACAGAGCTTGACTGGCGCGCCTTTGGCGACGGCAACCACTTGTTCTAATGTGAGATATTGACGGCCGAACTCAACAGTCTGTAGGTCTGATTGACTCTCGGAGTCGGCTGCTTTGGTGTGGCTCATGAATGCTGTGTCCTGTCTGTCTTATGATCCTGCTCTGGGATCGGCGATGATGCTGAAGTTGTCGGTAACGGATTAGGCTGTACTAAATGCGATGGGGTGCGTTGTAGCTCGCTGTCTTTGCGCCAAAAATCGAAGAAGTTAAACCATTGCAAAGGCTCGCGTCTGGCAAAGTATTCTAAACGTTCGCTGTAGCGGTTCACGGCCTGCTGTAATCTGTCCATTCTGCCCGATCTTGGGCCTTTCAGTGTTTCGGCGAAGCGTTCTAAATGCACCCGATAACGACCTTGTTCCCGCAGGCAAAACATTAAAAACACAGGGCAATCGAGTAAGCCCGCCAAAATAAACGGCCCTTGGGGAAACGCGGCATCTTGGCCCATAAACGGCGCATACATGACGCGGCCTTGGGTATTCGATGAGGTTCTATCACCCGCAATCACCACCAGTTCACCGTCTTCTATCTTTTGCTGCAACAGCATAGACGTAGCAGGATTCAGCTCGGTCACTTGAATAAGATTGAGCGTGCTATCTGGGTTTAACTGTTTGAGCACCTTATTGAAGTTTTCCGCATGGCTAGTTAGCACCATGACGTTCACTTTGACTTTGCGCTGGTGGATTGAAATGGCGCGGCAAAGTTCTAAATTACCAAGGTGCGACACTAATAACACCGCGCCTTTGCCGCTTTCGAGCTGATCGGCCAGCACTTGGCGGTCGGGGAAATCCACTTGGCTCAATTGGATACGATCGCACCAGGCATCGATTCTATCGAGTGCGGCATTGCCAAAGGCTAAAAAGTGATTCAGGCTATCGTGCCAACCTACGGGCTGATTGAGCTTAGGATGTTGCGGCTCAAGTATTTGCACGCGGCGCAGAAAATCTAATGAGGCTTCACGGGTGACTTTGCCTGTGAGGAAAAAATAGCAAATCACCGGATACATAATGGCGCGGCACAACCAATGGCCGCCAAAGCGATAGCTCTCGGCTAACAGTTTGATGCCCCAGTAACTGCCGCGCTCCTTCATGCCTGACCAATGGGTGGTCGCAGTTGTTTGCGGCTTCGATGAGGTCTCTGAAATATAGGCTTGTTGCTGCGATTGTTTGCGTTTCAGCAGCCCGGGCAGGCGTTTGAGCATGCCGAAAAACAGTCGTGTATGCAGTTTAGTTATACGCACATTGTCAGCTACCCCTTGGAAATGGCTGACACCGTTTTCAGGATAAATGACTTTGGTCGGCTGGAATAAAATCTTAACCCCTTGCCAGTAGAGTTTAACGAGGATTTCAATATCAAAATCCATTCGCTCGGTTAAGGCTTGCTGGCGCAGTAATTGCTCGGTGGCGGCCAGCGGATAAACGCGAAAGCCACACATAGAATCTTGAATATCAAAGCTTAAGGTTTCGACCCATACCCAAAAATGGGTTAGATAACGGCCATAGAGCCTGCCCTTAGGCACGGATTCATCGTACTCAGGCTTACCCGAAATCAGCGCATCGGGTTTAGCTTGTGCCCTTGCTAACATAGCCGGAATATCAGCGAGATTATGTTGACCATCGGCATCGACCTGCAGCGCATGGCTAAAGCCATCGCGGTAGGCACGGCGTAGCCCTGTCATCACAGCGGCGCCTTTACCACGATTGTACGGATGCAGCAGCAAAGTCACCCAAGGATAGGTTTGGGCTAAGGATTGCAGCAAATAACGGGTTTCGTCATTGCTGCCATCATCAATTAAATAACAGGGCAGATTAAATTGGGCGAGTTCGGCCAAGGTCTGGGCAATCGCGGCGCTGTGATTATAATTGGGGATCACTAAGGCGAGTTTGATCTGCGCCGACTCAACAAGGTCGCTGGGAGGCGTTAGCACTGACTTGCCTCATCGCTAATGTTGGTAGCAGATTTGCTGTTAACGGGCGTGCTATCAAAGGCGATACGGCCTGAAGCGTAACGGTTTTCACCATCATGATAGGCGAAGGTGAGTTTTGCCTTAGCGGCATTATTGCTAATGCTTAAGGTGACTTCTTGGCCCGGCAGTATGAGTTGCTGAAACTTAAGCACTTCTAAGTTAGCGACCGCCTCTGAATAACCGAAATGCTGGCAGCCTAAACGCACCGCCCAATCTAATTGCGTCACGCCCGGCAACACGGCTTGTTCGGGGAAATGGCCGTTAAAATACTCAAGGTCGGCCGCCACTAACAGACGTAATTCAATGTTATCAATGCCGATATCGGAATGCAGGATCGGCGGTAAACTCGATTTAATCATGATCAAATAACTCGACTAACTGGGCTGTGACACGCTTACCCTGAGTGTTAAGCGGTAAAATATTGGGATAACGCCAGCGGCGTGGCAGTGTGACGCGCTCAAATTGGGTCAGTAAATGTGCTTTTAGGGCATTGTTAATACTGAGTTTGCCCTGTTCTTGCAGCACGTTTTTACCGAGTTCTGACAAGGTCACCACTGCGCCAAGTTGGGATTTAAACTGTGGCAGCACGACTAGTGCAGCTTGCTCAACGTAGGCGTGGCTGCACATGAGGGTTTCCATTTGCGCTAGCGACAGACGCTTCTCTTCAATCTTAACGATGCGATCGAGTCGGCCTTTGAGTCTAAACTGGCCATTTTCGGTTGGTTCGATTTTATCTTCGCAGCGCAGCCATTCATCGTCGGCCAAATAGGGCGATTTTAGCAGCAGGGCGCCGTCGGTCGGATCTTGATCTATTGAGATGCGGTCAAACACTTGCCAAGGTTCATCGGCCTCATGCTGACGGCGATAGGCGATGCCGCCGGTTTCTGTGCTACCAAAAATTTCGATGGGCAGGTGACCAAAGCACTGGTTGACGCCTTTGGCCGCGGCAAAACTTAATGGACCGCCAGAGCTAAAAACTAAGCTCGGTGAGCGCAGTTGCCGCTCGTGCTCTAGTGCTTTAGGCAGACGCGATAACTGGGCTGGACTACTGATCAAACACAGGTTTGGCAGCAAGGCAGTGTAATAACTTAGGGTTTCTGGGTATTCAATTTGTTCGCTTAAAAACGGTCGACTGGCGGCGAGCGGCCACAAAATCTTGAATAACAGACCGTAAATATGCTGGTGGGAAACCGTGGATACAACGCTGCAATGGGGCAAATGCTCGGCAAAAGTATGTTCGAGCACAGACACTTCGACATCTAACTGTTCAAGTGTTTTACGGATCGCCTTAGGTTCGCCGCTGCTGCCAGAGGTAAAGAGCACTAACTCGCCGATAGCCGCGCTCGCGGGCCAAGGTTTGCTCGGTAGGCTCAGCTCTTTTCTCAGTAGAATAAAGGCCTGACTTTCACACAATGGCTTGTCCGATAATATGCCTTCAAACTGGTGGGTTAACTCGCTCAAGGTGCCGGTTTGGGTGTTGGGAGGCAAGATAATTTCCTTGCCTGCTAACAGTGCGGCACATAATCCGACGGCAAACAGATCGCTGGTATCACTGGCGAGCAGCCATTTTTTCTCGGGCGCGGCGAGCAGTTGCTCGTAAAAATACGCTACCTGATTGGTAAATAATGCACCTGTGACTATGTCGTGGTGATTAAAGCTGATCAGTTGTTGGGCAAAGGGCCCTTGGGTTAACCAGTTTTTGAGTAGCTGTGTCATGTTTTCTTCAACCAAAAGCTGCGATATAACCACTCCCCACCGAGGAGCAGTCCCATGAGTACGTATGCAATCAAACCGTTATACAAGGTCCAGGTTGCTAAGCTAGTAAAGCCTGCGGTATAAGCCGCCATAGTGCCATTGAAGATAAATAAGCCGCACCAAAGTAGGGTGACTTTTTTAAGATATGGAATGGCTTCGTCCGGTAAATCGGGTTCTTTCAAGCGGGCTAAACGCTCGATCATGCATGGGCCAGTGTGCAGTGAATAACTGAACGGCGCCAGCATAGTCAGATTTATTACCACTGGGTAATACAAAAGCCAGTCGCTGCGCTTGGCAAGATAACTGCCTGCCGTAAGCGCAATCCCCACCAACAGGGGCAATACTAAGGTCTTAACCTTTTGCTTTTGTAGCATTAACCGCATAATCAGCAATACACACAGCACGAGCGCTATGGTGCCAGCAGGCAAATAATTCAGCCCTAAATATACGGCAACCGGATAGGCTAGCAAGGTTAGGGCGGTTAACACCTGTAGCAAGGCGCGCATTAGTCTTTAACTAAACCTTCGATGGCATTCACCACATCGTTAACTGTGCGAACGGATTTAAATTCATCGGGTTGGATCTTTTTACCTGTCATTTGTTGCAGCTTTATCACTAAGTCGACGGCATCAATACTGTCGAGATCGAGCTCTTCATACAGGTTGGCTTCAGGCGTAATTGCCTCAGCCTCAATTTCGAATTCGTCCACTAAAATAGTGGTCAGCATGGCGAGGATTTGTTCACGATTTTGCATATTCCTCTCCTATGGCCGCTGGGATTCGATAAAGCTAGCTAAGCTGGCAACACTGTGGAAATGGGCCTTAGTGGCATCCGAGTTCGCTTCGATTTTAACATCAAATTTTTTCTTGATGGCTAAGCCGAGTTCGAGGGCGTCGATAGAATCTAAGCCTAGACCTTCGCCAAAGAGCGGTGCATCGGTTTCAATATCATCAATACTGACGTCTTCAAGATCGAGGCAGTCGATGATTAACTGCTTTATTTCATTGTTTAAGTTCATAATTATTTTCGAGTTGTTGTTTATAGTAGTGTTCAAGATCCCGCGTCAGCTGCCGGGCCATTTTTGCATGCTCACCTAAAGCCGCTTGGTACTTCTGGTAAGAAACTGTTGTGCCGATTTCAACGGCCATCCCCATGGTTTGCCTTGGGATCTCATACCAAGGTTGCTCCTTTGTCAAACCACGCACATTGGTACGCAGCACCACAGGTAAAATATCGGCTTCTGTCCTTAAGGCAATATTGGCGGCGCCGCGGGCAAAGTCGTTAATGGTCGCGCCGACAACCGTGCGTGTGCCCTCGGGGAAGATAATTAAATTGGTGCCCCTAGCGAGCACTTCACGGCAATCCTCTAGCATAAGTTCGGCGCCGCGATTGGGAATATAACCCGCGCAGGACACCACACCACGCAAAAATGGATTACGCCATAAACCTTGTTTCACTATGCAGCCCGCATTGGGCATGAGGCTTATCAACACGACGACATCCACTAAGCTGGGATGATTGGCGATAACGATAACGCCTTTTGCGTCGTGTAATTGTTGTGCTCTGTGGGTGCTAACGTGGATCACGCCCGCCCAAGTGAGCATGGCGACAAAGCCTTTGAACATCAGATGCACGGCCTTTTGGACTCGAATAATCCGTTCCTCAGGCGTGCCTGGCCAAAAACGCAGTAGCGGCAGAATGGTCAAGGAGCTTAATAAGCCGCCTAAGCCAAAGGCGATATAACAACTCACGCCACCGAGCCAACGTGGTAGATAATTCAGTCCTGAGCGGCGAGTTTCCGGCGGGGTATAAGCGGCATTGTGCATTGAATCTTCATGGCTATTGGCAGCGTCATGGCTGTGGGTTGTATCAAACATGCTCTAGCTTCCAATGACATTGGGATAAGCAGCCTGAAATATTTTGCGTTGTCGCTAGGGCGTGGATAAAAGCGCCATAGGTCAAAGGGTTTAATGCTGTCGACTCACAGATGCGGCTCACTGTGAGCTTGACTGAAGCGGGCGCATCGAAGGGCGCGAGCTGTAAGCCGAGGGCCAAAGGCAATTCAAATTCTTGGGTAAACTCATCGTACACAGGTGGCACAGGATCATCACCGAAGACTAACAGCAAGGGCTCTGGCGACTGGTGTAACTGGGCGAAGGCTTCAACCATAGCTTGTGATAGGGTTTCGGTACCTGCGGCAACTGAGGTCGACGGCGCGGTATTGGCCGCCACTATGCCAAAAATGCCGCTGGCGGTGTTGTGCACCGACTGACTAAATCCTAATGGCGATAAGGGCTGTTTGGCGATAATGTCTTCGAGCAGTCCTATGGTGCGCTGCAACTCACCATGGCGCGAGGCAAAAATTGAGCGGCAGTTCGTCGGCATATCGCACTGAAAACTCACCTCTAACATCATCTTAGTTAAGCGACTAAAACGGCGGCGCTGCATGGCAGGAAGGTGTTTGAGTGCGGGAGCTGTACTATCAGACTGTGACGTACCGAGATTTAATTCAGCCGAATTCTTGCACCAAGTTTGCCAACTTTGCGGGTGCTGATATTGGGGAGACCAAGCGCCCCAAGAGAGAATGCTGAATGTTAGTTGCACTACTTTGCCTCGACACTAAATTTAAGCTGTCTTAGTTATCCCTAACTAAGTTAGAACATTGATGGATTGTCATACCATAGTGAGGTGTAAACGCGTTTGATGAATGACGCTGGAATGACCTCTACAGCGGGGTCATTCTACACTATGCCCCGCGTTTTTATGAAGCCATTTGCATTGTATGGGTTAATGCAATGGGATCAAGTGCTGCGATTTTCGGCAGTTAGATCGAATTTGTGTAACAAATATCGCAATAGCATTCTCATTCGACAGGCTTTTTTATCCTAGCGATTTACGGTCAAAATGAAAAAGGCGCACCGAGCGCCTTTTGTCTTCACCACGGCAAGGTTTTACTGCGCCAGTTGGTTCTCAAGCTTGCGTAGGGCCACTTTTAGCTTGCGGGTATTTTCTGGACCCATACGGATCAGCAGTTTTTGCGCGCTGGGTAGTGCCTCTAAGTTAGGGTCAACAAATTGATAGTTAACGCTAATAGAGCTCAGCTCAATCGGATCTTCAATGATAGGCGCCGCGAGCAGTATTTTAATCGCTTGCAGCATTCTGTCGTTGAATTTGGCATTGCTGTAGCCGAGTTCGCTAAAGGCTTCCTCTAGCATAGGCGTCATTTGCTTATAGGTGGCCATTAACGTCTGTTCGTCCATTTTGGCAATCGAATCAACATAGGCATCGTATCGATGGAAACCTTCTGGATTTAAATACACTTTGTTGGTGATTTCAGAAACCGAGAATAGCTTTTCAGGCCCTTTGAGTGGGCTCACTTTGCGGGTTAATTCACCTTGAGCTAAATTGTCGACAAACACCACAAATTGGCGTGCGAGATCTTGCTGTACTAGTGAAGAACTCAGCACATTGTTATTGATAATGGCGAGGGCTTTTCGTTGCACAAATGCATCACTTTCAGCCAGCGCGGGTACAGGTTCAACCACCACTTCTGGCTCAGTTACCGCAGGGGTTTCTGGGCTGTTATTGTCCGTTTCAGGGGCCACGGGGGTCGTCTCTGTGGTCTCTGGTTCTGGCGCACTTTCGAGCGTCATAGGCTCAGAGGGCGGTGTTTCAGGCAATACAATTGGCGCGTTAGGGATGAGTTTAGGTGAATCTGAGTCACCGCTGTAGTAATAATATCCTCCGACAGAAAGCAGCACGACGAGCACGATCGCAAAAAGCGCAAAGCGATTACTGCTAGAAGAAGTCTCTTGAGGTGTTATTCTATCATCTTGATTAACTTGCATTTTACATCCTTCGCTTGAGTGTCAAGGTAACGTGGTGAATACATGCAGCTAACATTAAAAGTGCAAGAGCGGACGATTGGGATGCCGCTGGTTCATTTTGCAAGTTTCCATGCGCTTGTCTATAGCGCTTAGCTGAACATAAACAATTTATTTTGAGTATCGAGGCAGATGTCACTCCTCGGCCTTTACCCTTTACTGCCTAAGCCTGCACATAGTGCTGCTTGTGCCCGAGCCAACGTAAGATTATCGCATCGACTTTTTCGGGGGCCTGCGCCATCACATGATTTGCCAGTTTTTGAATGTGCGGGATCAAAGCTTGATCGCGCACCAGATCGGCAATTTTCAGCTCGGCCAGTCCCGTTTGCTTAGTGCCAAGCACTTCACCTGGGCCACGAATTTCTAAATCTTTCTGCGCTATGATGAAACCGTCATTACTTTGTCTGAGTACACTCAGTCTTTGGGTGGCAGTATGGCTCAATGGCGCCTTGTAGAGTAACACACAATGGCTTGCGATGGCGCCTCGACCGACTCGTCCGCGCAGTTGGTGTAGTTGTGCCAAACCTAAACGTTCAGGGTTTTCAATGATCATCAGGCTGGAATTAGGCACATCGACGCCGACTTCAATCACGGTTGTCGCCACCAGTAAATGAATTATGCCCGCCTTAAAATCGGCCATAATTTGCTGTTTTTCGGCACTCTTCAACCTGCCATGCACGAGGCCGATATTGAGCTCGGGCAGGGCAAGGCGCAGTTCTTCGGCCGTGTCTTCGGCGGCTTGGCATTCGAGCACTTCGGATTCTTCAATCAGAGTGCACACCCAGTAGGCCTGACGTTTATCTGTGATGACGGCGTTACGTACCCGTTCGAGCACTTCGTTGCGGCGAGAATCGGCAATCGCCACAGTGGTCACGGGTGTCCGTCCCGGCGGCAGTTCATCGATAATGGATGTGTCGAGATCCGCATAGGCTGTCATCGCTAGCGTGCGCGGGATCGGCGTTGCCGTCATGATCAATTGATGCGGGTGGAAACCTTGGCTCACGCCTTTTTCACGCAGACCTAAACGTTGGTGTACGCCGAATCTGTGCTGCTCATCTATGATAATTAACGCGAGTTTGCTAAAGACCACATGCTGCTGGAAGATAGCATGGGTACCAATCACCATCTGGGCGGCGCCGGATTCAATATCCGCAAGGGATTGCGCTCTGACCTTACCTTTGAGTTTACCCGCCAGCCAACCGACCTTAAGGCCGAGTGGCTCAAACCAAGCGGCAAAGTTAGTTGCATGTTGCTCGGCCAATAGCTCGGTTGGCGCCATCATGGCAACTTGATAGCCGTTTTCAATCGCTTGAAGAGCCGCCATCGCCGCGACTAAGGTTTTACCTGAACCTACATCCCCTTGCACTAAGCGCATCATAGGGTGCGGTTGTTCTAAATCTTTGCCTATATCGGCCACCACTCTTTGCTGGGCGCCTGTGGGCTTAAAAGGCAAAGCGGCAAGGAAGGGATTGAGCAACTGCCCCGTGGCCTGCATGGTGACGGCAGCGTCTAAATTACTGCGCTGCCTTAGGCGTAACATGCTGAGATTGTGGGCGAGTAATTCTTCCTGTACGAGTCGCTGCTGGGCTGGGTGTTGGCCTAACTCTAAATCGAACTGAGAGATCCCCGCAGGAGGTCGATGCAGCGTCTGCAGCGCTTGTTTAAGGCTGATGTTATTCGGTTGCAACTGCGGTGGCAGTAGCTCAGTTAAGCCGCCATCTTCCAGTAATACCAAAGCTTGCTCGGTCAGCTTGAGCCAACTCGCCTGTTTTAAGCCCTCAGTTGTGGGATAAATCGGCGTTAGGGTATCACTCAGATGAACATCTTCACCGGGATAGACGACTTTATACTCTGGATGCACTATTTCAGCTTGATGGCCGCCACGGCGCACTTCACCGTAGGCGCGGATCATCAAACCATTTTGCATGGCATTACGCTGGGCGACGGAAAAGTTAAAGAAGCGCAGGCTCAAGCTACCCGTATCGTCGCGCACATTGCAGACCAGCATACGCTTGCGGCCTTGGATGATTTGCGTCGATTGGATCTCAGCTTCTATGGTGCCGTAACTGCCGGGCATAAGGGCGGCAATCGGATAGATTTGGGTTCTGTCTTCGTAGCGCAGGGGTAAGTGAAACAGCAGATCTTGTACTGTTGTGATGCCGAGCTTTGCGAGTTTCTCCGCGACCTTTTTGGCGACGCCTTTGAGGTCGGTGATCGGAACAAGATCCAATTGCTGCAAGTCGTTAGCACTCAATCACTGTGAATTTATACATATATTAACAGAGAATAAGCGTAAGGCAATCTCAAGCAGAATGAGGGACTTATTTGCCTGCATAATTAACGTCAGTTTGCGGCCCTTAGGTTTCGGCTAAGGCCGCAGAAATTGTCGATATGAACGAAAGAGTAGTTAACCGTGAGCGTGATTACAGCCAGCCCTTTTGTTTGGCGATGCGTGCTGCATCGATTCGGTTGCTGGCATTGAGTTTGGCTATGGCTTCGGAGAGGTAGTTACGCACTGTGCCTTCGGCGATAAAAAGGGTTTCGGCGATGTCGGCGGTGGATTTGCCTTCACTGGCGAGGCGTAGGGCGCGGCGCTCTTTATCGTTGAGTGGGTCAACGTCACCAATTGCCATTATGGCAAGTTCAGGATCGATAACCCGTTTACCCGCCATCACTTGTTGAATCGCGTTGACTAAGGTTTCTGAGGGCGCATCTTTAAGCAGAAAACCGCCGACACCGGCTTCGATCGCGCGTTTGATATAGCCCGCGCGGCCGAAAGTGGTGATGACCACGACCTTAGTTTGACTATGTTGATCCTTTAACCAAGCTGCCAGTTCTAGGCCTGTGCGGCCGGGCATTTCGATGTCGGTTAGCAAGAGATCAAAGCTTTGCTGTTTGAGTAGACTTAGGGCTTCATCGCCGTCACTCGCTTGGGTGATATTAAAGCCTCCCGCAAGCGTGAGGAGTGCGGCGAGCGCGCCTCGCACCATGGCTTGGTCTTCCGCCAATAAAATCTTCATTAATCTGTTGCTCCCTGCAAAGGTAAACTGACGGTAAATGCATATCCTTGTTCGAGATTATAGCTCAAGCTGCCGCCTAAGCTGTCGAGACGTTCGCGTATCCCCGTGAGGCCATTGCCTTCGGCGATAGATTTACTTGGACCGTTATCTTTGACCTCAACGACTAGCCTATCTGCTTGCTGAATAAAGTTGATAATACATTGACTTGCGCCGCTATGGCGTAAAATATTATTCACCAGTTCAGTGACAATTAATCCCAGCTGGCTCTCCATTCTGGCGGGCAGTTTAGGGATATTGCCTGTCAGCTCGACACTGATCCCTTTTTCCCTCAATAGTTTACACAGTTGTGTCACGCTATCCGCGAGCCCCTTATGTTTGTAGTCAGATACGGTGTGGCGAATTTGGCTGAGGCTCTCGCGGGCAATTTGGCCGAGTTCATTAAGCTGGATTGTGGCCAGTTGGTATTGCTGTTTTGCCAGCAGTTTTTCGGCCAGTTCCGCCTTAAGCGCAATCGAAGACAAGCTGTGGCCCATGATGTCGTGTAGATCGCGGGCAATGCGTTCTCGCTCAACCATAGCCGCTAAGGTACTAATTTCTTGAGTGCTTTGCTGTTCTTTTAATTTATGTTGATGACGCCTGCGTTCGGCTACGCCAAACATGCCTACACCGAGCACTAATCCTGAGCCGTAAAGCGGAAAGTAGTAACTGTTAAAGTCGTAAATCTCATTGAGGGCAAACAACAGGCCGATTAAGGTGGCAATAGCCAACAGACAGGTTCTGAGAGGATAAAAAAAACCAATGAAAAAAGCGGCAAAGGTGAATAGCGAGATAGATCCTGGGTTGATTGGGGTGATTGCTGTGGCGATGGCCACCATCATCAGAATGGGGCGATAGGCGCTATTCTGATTGCACTTATAGGCCCAAAAATAACTGGCAATAAAAGGAATCAGCACGGCAAAGCTAAGGGCGATTTTCCATGCTGGATACGCATTGATGGCAAGCGGAATAAGATAAAACACTAAGTTTATCAAATACACCCAAGCGAGTTTTCGTTCGAGCTGAAGATGCGTGCTTGTCATAATGCCTCTATGAAACTGTGTTGATTTATTCTGTTTAGGGATTGGCGCTGGGGTCAGCGCCATCAGTCCCTGTTAACAACTTGGTCTAGTTTGCACTTAATAGCTGATTTTGTTGAAGCAAAAATTTTGCCCAACCGTAATCTGCTTGCACTTTTATAGCCTGTTGCCAATCTTCACTCGCGCCTTGGTTATCGCCTAATTCCTGTTTAGCGAGCCCGCGCCACGTGTAAGCTTCGGCTTCCCCCCAACAAATGTCGTCGCAAGGTTGGGCGAATCTTTCTATTGCCGTGGTGGCGAGCGTCTTAGCATTTTGCATGCTGCCGCCAAACATAGCAGGTGTGTTGTAGGCGGCGATGGCTTTAACCAATGCGACCCGTGGATTTTGGGGTTCTAACTGTTCGGCGTTGGCAATGGCTTTGGCAGATTTCATCCCGAGAGTTCCGCCTTTGCTATTGTCTAAGGCGATTTGCATGCCATAAACCGACGATAACAGCGCGAGGGATTCCGCGTCAGCTTGGCTGGTTTCTAAGGCTTCTAATGCGGTTTGCGCATTAGTCAGTGCACTGCTGGCGAGGGCTTTTTGTCCCATGACATTGGCGCTAATGGCTAAGCGATAGTTCGCATAGGCTTTGTCGTAATCTTGGGTGCTGGCACTCAGTTGTTGCAGCTGCGCTAGGTTCATCGAGTTTGAGGCCGCATCTATGCTGGTGATGTTGGCGTTAGAGGGCGATGCTGCAAACGCGTGGCTGCTGATAAGCGCTAAGCTTGAGACTGTTAATAATGTTTTCATGGTATTTCCTTATTGAGTAAGTTTCCCCGTGTTTGGGTACGGACTCATTATCAGAAATTCGACTGGAGAAATGCAGACACAAAGGTCATGGCTTTCGCATGACAAATGTCATTAGTTGAAGGGTGTTAAACTTGTCTTTTTTAAAAAGTTCGAAACTCAGATAGCAAAACACCGGAGAGGCTCCGGTGTTCTAAGTGGATATTACCGCTGAGTATTATACCAAAGCTTGAGCGCTCGCTTGGTTAATCAGGTAACCCATATAACCTAAATAGGTCAGTAGCAGCACAGAACCTTCGCGGCGGCCGATGCGTAATCCCGTCCATGCAAAAGGCAGTATCACTATGGCTAAGGCTAACATCACCATAAAGTCGAAGGGTTGGAAACCGAGTGACGACACTGGATGCACTATGGCAGTAACACCTAAAATGCCCAAAATATTGAACAAGTTAGAACCCACAACGTTGCCGATAGCGATATCGCTTTGACCTTTTAGTGCCGCAATTACTGAGGTCACTAACTCTGGCATACTGGTACCAATCGCTACGATCGTTAAGCCGATAATGACTTCACTCACGCCGAAGGTTTTCGCTAAATCTACCGCGCCGTTTACAAACAGAATACCGCCGCCAACTAACATGCTAATGCCGACTAGGATGAACAGGCCAGAAAGCAGTGGGTTATTCGGGCCCGCTTCAATCTCTTCTTCATTCTTGCTGTTTTTCGAGCTGATATAGCTAAAGGTTAAATATCCAACCAGTAGTGAAAGTAAAACCACACCGTCAATAAGGCTAAGTTCGCCGTCTAATAAGAGTCCCCAGAACAGCATAGACGCCAAGATCATCAAAGGGATATCGCGCTTCACCACTTGGGATTGCACTTGGATAGGGCGGATTAAAGCCGTGATCGCTAAGATCAAACCTATGTTGGCAATGTTGGAGCCGATAACGTTACCTAAGGCGATACCACTGTTTCCGGCGAGGGCAGATTTGACACTCACAGCCAGTTCTGGTGCGCTAGTACCAAAGGCAACAATAGTTAAGCCTATGATAAGTGGCGTAATACCTAAGCGTAGGGCGATAGCACTCGCGCCACGCACTAGGGCTTCGGCGCCTAAGGTTAAAATAATAAAACCGCCAATAATCGAGAGTGTAATGAGCATCACGGGACTTTGTTAAACCTATATTGAATGAGAAAGTACAAGGGAATCATCCCTTAGCCGACTGGCGCACATGATACGTGGTTTTATCGAAATTTGACAGAATATGTCATAAAAAAGCACGCCGAGGCGTGCTTGATTTGTGCCGATAACCATATTGGCCATCTCTCTGTTTAGCTGAGCTATTTTTGCGTTAACTCATCTTCCCAGCGAACTTGGGCGCCACGAATGCCATCAACTCGCTCGCTAAAGGCTTTTTCAAGCACATGGCGTTTGATCTTAAGCGTCGGCGTCAGTACATCGTTCTCAATCGTCCAAGGGTCGTTAACCACGATAATGGCATCGACGTGTTCGTGTGACTCTAAGTGCGGATTCACGCTATCGAGTGTCGCCTTGAGTGAAGCGCGGACTTCTTCGCGGGCCTGCAGATTAGCGCCTTCGGATAACTGCACTAATGCGACCGGATGCGGCAGGCCTGAGCCAATCACGCAGATCAGTTCAACATGCGGGTCCTGCGCCAATTTACGTTCGATAGGCACTGGCGCGACATATTTACCCTTGGCGGTTTTGAAGTTGTCCTTCACTCGGCCGGTAATGGTCACGCAACCATCGGCATCAATAGAGCATAAATCGCCAGTGTGGAAGAAACCATCGGCGTCGAAGGCCGCAGCAGTGGCTTCGGGCTGTTGGTAATAAGCCGTCATCAACCCAGGACTCTTAAGCAGCAGTTCACCATCTTCCCCTTGGCGGATCTGACAATCCTCAACCGGGCGACCTACTGTGCCAATTTTACGGGCATCGAAAGGGTAGTTGATAATCGAGTAGGCGCAGTTTTCTGTCATACCCCAAGCTTCACAGATATTCAGACCAATGCTGTGATACCAGTGGATCAGCGACGGCGGGATCGGCGCAGAGCCAGAGCCGAGCAAACGACAATGGTTCAAACCTAAGCCTTTATGGATTTTGTGCTTCACTAAGCTGCTGATTAACGGGATCTTCAGCAATAGATTCAGTTTACTAACACCAATTTTGTCTATGATGTTTTTCTGGAACAGGCTCCACAAACGCGGCACTGAGAAGAATACCGTCGGTTTTGCCCTTTGCACGTCGGCGACGAAGGAGTCGAGACTCTCGACGAAGGCGACCACGCTGCCGGAATAGAAGGATGAACCTTCAATCGCGACGCGCTCTGTGATGTGCGCTAAAGGCAAATAGGATAACAGTCTGTCATTGCCGTCGGTGCGTAAATCACGCACTACCGCTTGGCAGGTCCAGCCATAGCTAGCGAAGGTTTGAATCGCGCCCTTAGGTTGACCCGTTGAGCCAGAGGTATAGATAAGTGTCATCACTTGTTCAGGCGTCGGTAGCGGGGCATCAACTAGGGGATAACCTAGTTTAAGTAATTGTTCCCATTGATATTGGGCTGGCATTGTATCGTAGGGCATAGCAAGACGTAGCAGCTCGCCGCCGACACCGGCTTCTTGGTCGGCCCAATGGTCGAGCTTGCCGAGGAAAATGGCTTTTGCACCGCTGTGTTGCAGCACATAGCGAATGGTATCTGTGTTGGCCGTTGGGTAAATCGGCACGCTGACATAGCCGCCGTGCATTAACGCAAGGTCGGTGATAAACCATTCGGCGCAGTTTTTAGAGAGTACGGCAATCTTATCACCGCGCTCTAGGCCTAGATGCTGTAAGGCACCGGCCAGTTGCTGCACTTTTTCTTGAACTTCGGCCCAAGTAAAATCAAGGAATTGACCCTTGATAGGTTGGCGTAAATAGACTTGATCCCCCTGAGTCTTAGCCCAGTGCGCCAGCATTTCAATTGGCGTCTTAATCGCTGTATCCATTGGCAATTCCCTGTTCTTTATTGTTATTTTGGCTGCACCCAGTATGGCGAGTTTTGTGAGCTCGCGCAAATAGTTTACAGGATTGTAAAATATGAGAATGGAGCCCAAAGCCTACAAGCTGAGTATGAAAATAAGATGAAGAGAATGGCAAGCGTCAGAGAGGCTGGTGACGGCAACAAAAAAGGCGCCGCAGCGCCTTTTTGTTGGTTGAAGGGGAATGCTTGAGCTTACAGCTCCATCACGCCATCCATTTCAACTTGAGAATCCTTCGGCAATTGCTTCACGCCGATAGCTGCACGGGCAGGGTATGGCTGGCTGAAGTAACGGCTCATGATTTCATTCACTTTTGCAAAGTGGCTTAAATCAATCAGGAAGATGTTGAGCTTAACGATATCGTTGATTGAACCACCCGCAGCAGTACAAACCGCCGTTAGGTTTTCAAATACTTGCACCACTTGAGCTTCAAAATCATCGCTGACAATTTGCATTGTGCTTGGCACAAGCGGAATTTGGCCGGATAAATACACTGTGCTGCCGACTTTGACGGCCTGTGAATAAGTGCCGATGGCCGCAGGGGCGTTTTCGGTCGCTATAATGATTTTTTCTGCCATGACGCTCTCTCTAATGTTGAGTTAATTAACGATTACGGGACGTACGCAGCACTTCGGGCAGTACCCTAATTCGGCGCATCACGTTGGCTAAATGGATCCTGTCTTTCACCGAAATCCGCAGGTTGATCAAATACACGCGGCCATCTCGTTCCTCTGTGCTGAGGTTGTGAATATTCGAGCCTTCGGCGGCAATGATCGAGGTGATCTTCGCCAGTGCGCCTTGGTGGTTAACAATTTCCACCCGCAGGTTGGCTTGGTAATCAACGCCTTCAACATTATCCCATTGCACAGGAATATACTTGTCAGGCTCGCCTTGATAACCACGAATGTTGGCGCAGTTTTCCATGTGCACCACTAAGCCCTTACCTTGGCTCACGTGGGCAATCACGGCATCACCAGGAATTGGGCGGCAACAGTTGGCGAAGGTAACGAGCATGCCTTCGGCGCCACGAATTGGCATCATGTGGCCGTCGCGGCTTTCTTGATTCTCAAGATTATCGCCAATCAAACGCTGGGCGATAACGATGCTCATGGCATTGCCAAGGCCGATGTCGGCGAGCAGTGAATCGAGTGTGGTATGTTTAGTATCGCGAATGACTTTTTCAATCTGCTCAGGCGCAATGCTGTCGAGTTTAGTTTTGCCGAGCGCATGGTTGAGCAGGCGGCGACCGAGCGCAATCGCGTCATCACCCTTAAGGCTTTTCAGCACTTGGCGGATTTTGGCGCGGGCCTTACCTGTTACCACAAAGTTCAGCCAAGCGGCATTAGGACGTGCGCCTTTGGCGGTAATAATTTCAACGGTTTGGCCAGAAATTAACGGCTGGCTAAGCGGATACGCTTGGCGGTTAACGCGGGCACCGACGCAGGTATTACCCACATCTGTATGCACTTCGTAGGCAAAGTCTACTGCAGTGGCATTGACAGGTAATTCCAGAATGCGTCCTTCAGGGGTGAACACATAAATCTCTTCTGGGAAGAGTTCCGTCTTCACGTTTTCAACGAATTCGAATGAGGTGCTAGCGCTTTGTTGTAATTCCAACAAGCTTTGCATCCACTTACGGGCACGCACTTGAGTCGTCGTGCCTTGGCCTGTTTGTGCACCGCCTTTGTAGGCCCAGTGTGCCGCGACCCCTTTATCTGCCATCTGATCCATATCTTCGGTACGAATTTGGATCTCAACGGGCACGCCGTGTGGACCAAACAAAGAGGTATGGAGTGACTGATAGCCGTTGGCTTTAGGGATAGCGATATAATCTTTGAAACGACCGGGGCGAGGTTTATACAGTCCGTGCATGGCGCCGAGTACGCGATAACAAGTGTCGATGGAATCGACTATCACCCTAAAGGCGTAGATATCCATGACTTCTTGGAATTGCAGCTCTTTACTCTGCATCTTGTTATAGATGGAGTAGAGGTTTTTCTCGCGGCCTTTAACTTTTCCTGGAATACCCGCATCGTTTAAGCGCGTATAAACAGCGGCTTCAATGCCTTGGATCAATTCTTTACGATTGCCACGGGCAGCTTTAACGACTTCTTTAAGCACCCGATATCGCATGGGGTAATACGCTTGGAAACCTAAGTCTTCTAACTCTGTCTTGATGTTATGGATACCGAGACGGTTAGCGATGGGCGCGTAGATTTCTAAGGTTTCACGGGCGATACGGCGACGTTTGTCGGGACGTAGGGCGCCTAAGGTACGCATATTGTGGGTTCTATCGGCAAGCTTGATGAGGATAACGCGGATATCCTGCGTCATCGCCATCATCATTTTACGGAAGTTTTCAGCCTGAGCTTCTTTCTTGTCGCGAAATTTAAGCTTATCGAGCTTTGACACGCCTTCGACGAGCTCAGCCACCGCGACACCGAATAGTTCGGCTAAATCGTCTTTGGTGACATGGGTATCTTCGATAGTGTCGTGGAGCAGTGCTGCCATCAGCGTCTCATGATCAAGACGCATGTCAGCAAGGATGCGGGCAACCGCAACCGGATGAGTAATATAAGGTTCGCCACTCGTGCGCATTTGCCCTTCGTGGGCATCACGCGCGATCTGGTACGCCTGCTTGAGCAATTCTACCTGTTCGGGTTCTAAGTAACCGGAAGCAGACTCCTTTAGACCTTCAAACAGATACAAGTGGCAGCTCTCCTTTTACCTAAATAGGTGTTTACTCAATAACGCTTATAATGAACGGCCTTCAGCAATGGCTGCAACCGCTGCAATTTCAGCGGCTTCACGTTCACGTACCGTTTGACGCTCATCAGCATCTAAAGTGTGAGCGTTAACTAAACCTAGTTCGATTTCACGCAGGGCGATAACCGTTGGTTTGTCGTTCATCTCTTCAACCATAGGGTCTTTACCCTGCACGGCGATTTGGCGAGCACGACGCGCCGCAACCAAGATCATATCAAAACGGTTGCCGATTTGTTCTACGGCGTCTTCTACAGTTACGCGAGCCATGTGTTGAAACTCCAGTTTATCTAGGGAAAAAATGACGCAAAATTGTACACTATGACAGCTATCCTGCCAACAGATCGTGAAGCATATCATTTTGCGCGTGGATCTGACTAGCACCTGTTAAGCGCTGACTGCGAATGATGGCACGCAAATCGGCTAAGGCAGTGTCAAAATCGTCGTTGACGATAATAAAATCATATTCTTTATAGTGGGACATTTCCGATACGGCTTGTGCCATACGGCTGGCGATCACATCGCTACTGTCTTGTCCACGGCCGGTGAGGCGGCGTTCTAGCTCGGCTTTCGAGGGTGGCAGAATAAACACACCAACTGCATCGGGCATCACAGCTTTCACTTGCTCGGCACCTTGCCAGTCGATATCGAGGAAAACATCGATACCTTGGGTGAGCGTATGTTCAATCACATGGCGCGAGGTACCATAGTAATTGCCGAACACTTCTGCCCATTCAAAAAAGGCATTTTCAGCAATTAAG
Source organism: Shewanella sp. SP2S2-4 (assembly GCF_031932025.1). Lineage (NCBI taxonomy): Bacteria > Pseudomonadati > Pseudomonadota > Gammaproteobacteria > Alteromonadales > Shewanellaceae > Shewanella > Shewanella sp. SP2S2-4. Next base: position 65,515 of record NZ_JAUOER010000009.1, on the reverse strand, counting down.
GCTTTGAATTGCTCAACATTAACGAAGTGATAGTGTTGACCATCGACTTCACCTGGGCGTGGCGCGCGGGTGGTATGTGATACCGAAACCTGCATGTCAGCGGGCTTGTCTTTAAGCAAGGCCGAGATCAGCGAGGATTTACCTGCGCCACTTGGCGCCGACACAATAAATAAATTTCCGCGTGCGGTCATGAGCTAAATATCCAATTGGTTAACGCAAGAAGGGCCCAGAAAGCCGAGCATTATACCGATTTTGACCATAGAAATACTAGGGCTTGTAGGCCAGCAATTTAAGCCTATTTTAGATTTACTTCGATATTATGCGCATTTTTATCCGACTAGGGTCGTAGGCACTGACAATTGCGGGTAAATTGGTTACGCTCGTGCGAATAAGGCAATGAGTGTCTTTTTGTATCTCGTTTTTACAACAATAAAGGAAGGGTCGTGCTGTTAAAATCTCTTTTCTGCCTTCACGGGCGTGATTCTCGTCCCCGTTTTGTCGCAATCAGTGTTGGCGTTTACGTCTGTATTGCACTTGCCGCCGCTGCTTTTGGGGCCAATTTTCTGATGTATTTGCTGGCATTGTTAGGCCTACCTTTATTGGGGCTCGCCAGTTTGCGTCGTTTGGCCGATGCCGATAAGCCAAAAGGCTTGATTGGCCTATTCCTTTTGCCCTTATTGATTTTCATCGGCCTGTTAATGGCCGATGCACATATTGCCTTAATCGGCTTGAGTTTAGCGTTAGCCGCGGGGCTGACATTTTGGGGCTGGCGTTTACCGGCGCCAACCATAGTCGATTATCGCTACGGTTATTTCGGTCCTGAGCTGGATGCGCCGACATCGCAGGCTATGCCTAGGCGCCGTGTGGAGCCGACGATCGTTCCAAAGGCGGCGGCTAAAGAGATAGAAACTCCAGACGTTGCCGCAAGACAGGCAGCTAAATCGACCGCCCATATTCAAGCGCAACCTCAAGCTGAGCGACATGAACCGCATGTTGAGCTGTCGCATGCGCAGGCCATTAGCGCCGCAACGGCCTCTGAGCCAGTGGTGGATTTATCTGCCCATGTTGAACCCATTGCCGCTAAACCAATAGTCGCTGAATCAACGGTCGTAGAATCTACAGTCGCTGAACCTATTGTCGCCTCGACTATGAGCGCGGCGGATGCCGAGCTTGAGGCCCAGCGCCAAGATGAACTGCGTTTTGATGCCCTTACTCGGATGACGCAAAATCCTGCCGATTTTGTGGTGCCCGACAGTCATGCGGATTTTCGCCCCGCTAACGCCAGTCGTGTCGAACAGACCAACATTGATTTAGTCGACGTTGATGTCGCCAATGTTGATTTAAAACATGTCGACTTTAACGCAGCCCAATTAGATCCCGCCGAACGCAGTACAGAACCGGGTTGGCGTTTTGCCGCCGAAGAAGATGACGAACTAGATAGCTTTAACGATCAAGATCATGCCGAAGAAGTGCGTCAACGCCGCGCAGAAGCGAAAGATTCTGGCTCGATGACCGAGCTGTTTCGCGGTTTGTTCGAGTTTTTAGCGCCGCTGAAACGTTTCTTCGTACTGCCTAAGATTAAGCTGCCTAAACTGGAACGCCGTTATTGGCGTCCTGCGGGGATAGGTTGTGGTGTTGTGGTCTTGCTCGCCTTGGTTTGGGGTCTTTGGCCAAGTGGCGACGCTGAGACAGGCGACGGCGCAGAAGTGGTAACGGTTAACGCGATTGCACCCTATGCGGGTGAGCGGGTGACGCTCGCGCTACCTGACGGCTTTTCTGTGGCGCTGGAGGATGACATCTTGATCATGCGTTGGCTCGGTGAGAAAGGTAAAGCGCAAAACCTGTGGTCCTTAGCGACGGCAAAGGGCGATAAAACCTGTAGCCTGTTGTCCTTTAACAATGGCACTGACTATCGCCCTGTGACTGTGGACTTGAAAGCCGACTCAGCAACCGAGGCGCGATTCACGCCACTCGACACTCAAGCCATCATAGTGGACCTTGCGCGCCGTGGCAGTATCAGCCTGTGTGGTTATAAGTTCAGTCTTAAGGGCAGCCAAGCGATATTGGAACAGAATCGCACTTTTGGTGATTACATCGCGCGTTGATTTAGACTGCAAGTTAGGTCGCAGCTTAGGCCTGCAACTTAAGTCGATAAAATTTCTGCTTAAATGCTAGTCACAATTAGAGGGGTAGATTACACTTTTGCTCCTCTTTTTCTCAAACCGCGTTTTAAATGCGTTATGCCTTGGTATTGGACGCGGCGGTTTGGGGAAACATCTTTAAATTTGAACTGAATATATCAATCCAGCATGAATACAGAATTGACCTTAGTCATTATGGCTGCAGGGCTAGGTAGTCGTTTCGGCGGCGATAAGCAATTGGCAGCGCTCGGTCCCGCTGGCGAACCCATGTTGGTGTTATCGATCATGTCGGCCATTCGCAGTGGCTTTCAGCGTGCTGTGCTGGTGATCCGCCCTGAGTTAGAAACTGAGTTAACTGAGATACTGACACGGTTTTTGCCCGCCGATTTTGCCTATCATTTTTGCTATCAAGCCTTAACGGATTTACCCGAAGCGGCGCAGCTGGTTGATCTCAGCCACAGGCTTAAACCTTGGGGCACGGCCCATGCACTGTGGAGTGCGCGCCATCTCGTTAAAGGACCAATGGCCGTTATCAATGCCGATGATTTTTATGGTGATAGCGCTTTTGCCTCTTTAGCCAAAGGCTTAAGCAGGAGACCGACAGAGTGGATGATGGTGGCTTATCCCATAGAACTCACATTGTCGGAGCACGGCGGTGTTAACCGGGGTCTGTGTCAGGTTGAAAATGGTCAGCTTAAATCGGTTGCCGAATGGCTCAATATCGCCGATCAAGCTGGTCAATTGGTGGGTGATGGCCCACAGGGACATGCGAGTTTGCCGCCCGAGTCCCTGGTCTCTATGACTTGCTGGGGCTTCTCCCCAAGCATATTTGATGTTATTAAACGTGAATTAACCGAATTTATCGGGCAACAAGGTCAACAACCTAAGTCTGAATGTTACTTACCCGCCATAGTACAAGCGGGCATTGAGCAAGGTTTGCCTGTCTATGTCGATGTTGCCTGTGAGCCCTGGCTCGGCGTGACTTATCCGCAGGACACTGTCTGGGTAAAACAAAAATTAACGGAGTTATTGAGTGATTAAACTCATCAGGCAGTCAGTGTTGCCTCATTTTGGTATTGAAGCTGCCGAGGCAAAAATTTCTGCACTCGGTAATGGCCACATCAATGACACCCTGTTGGTGCGCTGGCCTGCGGGCGAATTAGTATTGCAGCGAATTAATACTGAGGTATTTAAAACGCCCAACGCTTTGGTTAGCAATGCCGATAAAATTAGCCATCATTTATGCGCTAAGTCGTTGCAGCAACAATACGGCCTGAAAGTCGTTAGCCCTTGTTTAACCCAAGAGGGTGAATTGGCTATCGATTTAGGCGAACAAGGATTTTGGCGCGCGATCAGTTACTTGCCCCACAGTCTCAGCATCGAAGTGGTTAAGTCAGAGCAAGAAGCAGAAATGGCGGCCAAGGCTTTTGGTCATTTTGCCTCAGCCTTGAGTGACTTTGATGCAACTCAGCTCGAAGATGTGATCCCCCAGTTTCACCATTTACCGGGACGCATGGCTTTGTTGCAACAGGCCGCCGAACTCGATAGCCAACACCGCTTAGATCTTTGCCGTCATTGGGTCGATTACGCGTTATCTCAGCAGGCGTTGCTGGATGAACTTGCAGAAATATCGCCAAAGCTGCCGCTGCGAATTTGTCATAACGACACTAAAATCAATAATATGCTTTTCGATAAACGCGACATGTCCAGTATGGCGATTATCGATTTAGATACCTGCATGAAAGGTCATCTGATGTATGACTTCGGCGACATGGTTCGCACTTTCTGCTCACCAGAGGAAGAAGACTCTACGGCCTTGGATAAAGTTCAAGTGCGCCAAGATATCTTCGCCGCGATTTGCCGTGGCTACTTGAGCGAGTTGGGTGATGTCTTAACGGAAGACGAAAAACGCAGTCTGTGGCTCGGTGCGCGGGTGATTTGTTTGATGATAGGCGTGCGTTTTTTAACGGATTACCTTAACGGTGATGTGTATTTCCATATTCACCGCGAAGGCCATAATCTGGACCGCGCCGCCAATCAGTTTACCTTGTACCAAAGCTTGCTCGACCAAGAAACGGTACTTAAAGCCCATTTCTAAGTCAGGATATGGATCTTGGTGATTGCGCCAGTTTCTAGATCTAATGCACTGATAAACAAAACGCCCAAGGCTTTGCTTTGGGCGTTTTGCTTTAATACGATTGCTTTAATACGATTGTTATAAGTTCTAGGCAGATGGCATTTCATCCGACATAATCGAGCAATATCCCTTAATATTATATGGATTTGTGCTTGGTATGGATTCACCTGTGGCGCAGCCGTTAGTCACTTGTTCACGGCGCAGCGAACGTAACTCTTGGTTAAGATGTACCCTGCGTCGCTCGCAGCAGGAGGCGGTTGCCTCGTCTATGATGACGGCGACCAGCGATAACTTCTTCAACGCCTACGCTATTTTTCTCGGTGCCAGCCTGGCGCAGATGGGCTTTGTCACAGGTTTACCTCAGCTTTTTGGCGCTATCTCCCAGCTTTTATCTGTCTGGCTCGCCAGCCATTTCTCCCGCCGAACTTTTATCGTCTTTTGCGCCGCCTTTCAGGCCTGCGTTGTGCTTTCGATGGGCGCGTTAGCCGCTTTCGGCCCTGAACATGCGGTGTGGATCTTTATCGCTTTAGCTGTTGGTTACCATGGCTTTATCAATCTAATTCAACCCCATTGGCGGGCGTGGATGGGCTCTATTGTTCCCGAACGGCGCCGTGGTACTTTTTTCGCCGCGCGCACTCGGCTCACTATGGGCGCATCTTTGAGTGTGTTCTTTATTGGCGGCGGCATACTCACCTTAACCGACTCGATGCAGATGGCGTGGCTGGGCTTTAGTCTGTTGTTTTCTATCGCGGCGATGGGACGGTTTGTCTCGGCTTGGCTACTGCTGCAGTTGCACGATCCCGATCCGCGCGAGCCCAAACAGCGCGGCGTATTTTTGCAAACCATAGGTCATTTTCGCGAGGCGTGGAAGGATAAAACCTTTCGTCAGTACAGTTTGTTTGTCGCCAGTATGCAGGGCATGGTGGCGATCTCGGCACCATTTTTTGCCGTTTATATGTTGGAAGGCTTGAAGTTTACTTATCTCGAATTTGTGTTCGCCAGTGTGGCTTCGATAGCGACTCAATTTGTCACCTTGCGATTTTGGGGTCGCTTTAGCGATCAATTCGGCAATCGTTTAGTGATGATCATCACCAGTTGTATGATCCCAAGCTTGCCGCTGATGTGGCTATTCTCGGATAACTATCTGTATATCTTAGCAATCCAAGCTTTCTCTGGCTTGGCGTGGAGCGGCTTCACCTTAAGCACGGCAAATTACCTTTATGATATCCGCCCCTTTCGCAGTGACTTTGCGACCTACGCCGCTTTGCAAGCAGCCTTGAGTGCGGCCTGTGTATTTGTTGGCGCGATATTGGGCGGCACGATTGCCTCCCATGCGGCGGATTTTTTAGTCTGGTCGGGTTGGGATAGCGTGTTATCTAGCCCTATCTTCGTGGTGTTTTTAGTTTCGACCGTGCTGCGAGCCTTAGTGACACTCTGGTTTATTCCGCGCTCGGTCGAACCTAAAGTGCGTCCAAGGCCGCAGTTACTGCAACTTATCTTCCGTATCCGCGGCTTTAATGCCATTTCGGGCGTGAGCCTCGATTGGCTCACTGTGGTAAAACGCCGCAAGCAATAGGGCGTACAGCTAAAGCGTATAGTCGAAAAACTTACGGCTTTGCGGGCCAGCGCTATTACTGTTCACCTTATTGGGATGTTTATATTCATGCCAAGCCGCGACGTGTGTACCAGCGTTTAATTTTGGGAAATCCAGTCCATGCTCGCTGGTGTTGACTGGCAGTGATTGAACGGCTGCCTTTGCCTGGCTCGTTCCTTCCTGTGATATCTGGCTTGGTGCACTTTTTGTTTGAGAATCCGAGAATGCTCTATCTGTCACTTGGCCTAAGGTTGGGCAATCTGTGGTTAATCCCAAAAATTGCAACAAGCGACTCAAACTCCCTGCATGGCTTATGTCGAGTGAGATAAAATCTTCTCGGTTATGAAAGTAAGCGAGCACTTCGTTTTGATGCCTTTGATAACAAGCAATAAGATGTGCCTCATCTGCGGGACCCATCACTTTATCGATTGCAAACGTGTGCCGAAAGCTGCGTTTCATAATCGGGTGGAATCGCCCCGATTTTGCCTCTAAATGCGGTAGCATTTTACCCAGGAGCATTTGCATTGAAGGCACCCACTTCGCCATATCACGCTCGAGGTAGACAAATTTGGCCTGCGGGAATAGACCATCAAGCTGCCGATAATCACTAAAACAGGGCACATCAGAAATCGCATCGGCCAGCATAAACGCCTGTTTAGTAAAGGCCATGTGCGCCACTTTAAGCCCTTGCTCCAACAACGCCACACTCACACTCGTAGTGCCCGTACGCGGCAAACCTATGATAAAGACCTTCTGTTTTTCTACACTTGCCTGTTCACTACTGAGCGTACTGGACTGTTCAGGATTCATCTCATCTGGCGTGGCAACCTGTGAATGACGAGTGTGCTGCGTATTGGCGGCATGATCTGCATTGCCAATATGTTGTGCATTAGCAGAACATTGTGCGTGAGCAGAAGCTGGTGAATTGTTGGCATTATCAGGCATAGATTGGGCTCAGAATGTGTGTGCAAGTGGTGCGGTGTAAGCAATGAGTTTTCACATCGGCGTTTCGCATTGGCGTGTCAAATCAGCGGCAACAGTATATCTCAGCACGAAGGCTTTGTCGGTGGCTATACATAAAAGTCACGCACCACGGCAATGCACCCAGTAAAGGCGCACCGTATTGTGTGATAAGTGAAGTGTCGCTGCACAATAATAGTAAGTGTGGAAGCTCATAAGGCTTAGAAACTGAGCTTCCGGATTACCAACAAGGCTCATTTCCCTGCATTGCATAGCCATGTTGGTATTGATGAGGCGAATATTAGCGCTATTCGACTCATAATGTGAGGCGAATAAGTGAACCTCAATCAAAAGGTCGCTAATGTGAGTCGCCCGTCATCTAGCTCAATTGGTCGAGCTGCGTGATGTTGAATTCTGGAATAGCTAGGCAATTCCTGCGGCCGAAGTACCAAATACTTATTGTCGAGTGGTTGGTAAATCTGCTGTCTAAATGTAATCAGCGGCAACAACCATTTTGTATTTTGTGAGTGATTACTCTGTGCGATGTTATGTCAAAATCATTAAGTGCTAGGTATTGAATGTGACTCATAGTCCGTAGATGTATTGTCTACAAGTAAAGATCATCATGAAAACTCTTCAAAGGATTATTCATGGAAGATCATTTGCTTACCTCATTCGGTACTCATCTAAAAAGTTTGCGACTTGAGAGATCTTTTTCTCAGGAGCAGCTTGCATTAAAAGCTGACATGGACAGAACCTATGTCAGCGGCATTGAACGTGGGCAACGCAATGTTAGTTTGATTAATCTTTTTAAGCTTGCCAGTGCTTTAGATATCCCGGCGAAACAACTTCATGATTTTACCGTTGAGGGATCATTATGACTCAACGAGCATTTTATTTGGCGAGTTTTAAAGATTTTCTATCTGATGAGCCCGATGCGATTATCGGGCAGATATCACGTTTCCATACTCAGCATTTATTGCATACGCAAACTCGTGCTTGGTGTACTGAAATTGAAGTTCTCAAACGTTCCTTGGCCGAGAGCGTTGAGCTGGAAGGGCATATTTTCATTGAGTTTATGATCCCACGAATGGGACGACGTGCCGATGTCGTGATTATATTTAAAGGGATTGTTTTTGTTGTAGAGTTTAAAGTTGGCGCAAAAGTATTTACCGCTGCAGATATGAGGCAAACTCATGGATATGCTTTAGATTTAAAGAACTTTCATCGCGGTAGTCATGATAAATATCTAGTTCCTCTGCTTGTCGCCACCAAAGCGATGAGCCAATCGAAAAATCCAGAATTCGCCGACGATAATGTTGCTTCGACCTTGTGTATTTCACCCAGTGAATTGTTTTCAAGAATGCGCCAAATCGCTGAACGGTTGAATCAACCTACTTTTGACCCAAACTTGTGGGCTGATTCTGGCTATTTGCCGACACCAACAATTATCGAAGCGGCGCAAGCGCTATATGCGCAGCATAAAGTCGAAGATATAGCTCGTAGTGAAGCAGACACTCAAAATCTTGGACAAACGAGTCAGCAATTACTTCAGTTGATTCACGATGCTCGTATCAATAAGCGAAAAATAATTTGTTTCGTTACCGGTGTTCCGGGGGCGGGAAAAACCCTTGTAGGGCTAAATATTGCGAGTATTCACGCAAACAGGGAAGAGAACGAGTATTCTGTTTTCCTCAGTGGTAATGGGCCTTTAGTGACGGTATTACAGGAAGCCTTAGCTAGGGATAGATCTTCTAGAACTGGTGATTCTATCAGCGCAACCAGAAAGGAGACTGAATCATTTATTCAAAATATCCATCGCTTTAGGGATGAATATCTGAATGGTGGTGTGCCGCCTGAAAAAGTGGCCATATTTGATGAGGCTCAACGGGCGTGGGATAAAGAGCAGGCAAGCGATTTTATGCGTCGTAAGCGAGGTATTGTCGACTTTGATAAATCAGAGCCTGAGTTTCTCATCGAAGTAATGGACCGTCGTCAAGACTGGGCATTTATTATTGCACTAGTCGGTGGTGGGCAGGAGATTAATAAAGGTGAGGCAGGTCTAGCAGGTTGGTTGGACGCACTTAAGGACAGGTTCTTAGATTGGGATGTCTATTTTTCCACCGCTTTATTGTCTGGTGAGTATGTCTCAATGGGCGTAGACCTGAATTCGGTTTCAAGGGCGAATATCTTACCTAACTTACATCTTGCCACATCCATGCGATCTTTCCGCGCTGAAAAGTTATCGAGCTTTGTTCATTACTTCGTTTCTGGGCAATGCGGACTTGCAGTTAGCCTCTATAAAGAGATAGAGCATGTCTACCCAATCAAAGTCACTCGGGATATAGCTAAAGCCAAAGCTTGGGTTAATCTGCACAAACGAGCCAACGAGTCCATGGGGCTGCTTGCTTCTTCTAACGGTATTAGGCTTAAAGCTGAGGGTATTTTCGTTAAGAACAAGATAGACCCTGCTAAGTGGTTTTTAAGTGGGGCCGATGATATTCGTTCTGCCGAATTTTTAGAGGATGTTGCTACTGAATTTGATGTACAAGGGCTAGAGCTAGACTGGTGCGTTGTGGCTTGGGATGCAGATTACCGTTTCAATGCTCAAGCATTTGAGCACTGGCAGTTTGTAGGAACGAAATGGCAAAAACGAAGCCAATTAGTTCGGCAAAAATACCTTGAAAATGCTTATCGCGTATTGTTGACGCGGGCTCGTCAGGGCATGGTGATATTCGTTCCTAAAGGCGATAAATCAGATGAGACTCGAGATCCAAATTTTTATGATCATACTTATAAGTACTTGATAGATTGCGGGATTGGTGTGATTTAGTAAAAGAAAGGGTCGGAATTGTTCGACCCTTTTGGTTATTTTGAAACGAAAAAACTAATAAATTCATCAAGGTCACTAAAGACCTTGATTTGTTTGTCTTGAATATTACTTGCAGCAGTTTTTATCCAGTCAAAAGCTTTTTGTTTATAGCCTTTTCCACCTAGTAAAATGACTAAATTGTGCTCTGGCGCGAGGCGAAGAGACTCTAGGAAAAAAGGAAATTTTTGATCGACAGAGCCGCTTTGCTCTTGCTTGTGAGCTTCAATTCGGACTGCTCCTAGTGTTTGATGTTGTACTAAGAATGCTGCTTTTCGAATTCCACCATACATATCTGTATAAGGCACACTTTTAAGGAACTCGTTTTGAGACGGAACACCTTGTACTTCACGGAAGCCTAGCGCCACAAGGGATTGTTCTACTTGATCACAAAACTTCTGATTGGATAACATGCTTGCTTCATATTTACCTGAGTCGACTTCAGGTAGATCTTCAAAAAGTGATTCTTGGTTCATTCTCCATCCTTGGTTATTAAATCGCCCTTTAATGTAGCATTGAGAGTGGCTTATTTTCAATCAGTTAGAACCACTACATAAAATTGTTCTATAACTTTGAAATTTACCCTAAGTTGCCATTCACCAACAACTCCATCAAAAACTCGATCAATACACTCACCTTAGTCGGCAAATATTTCCGCTGCGGATAAACCGCGTAGATGCCATGTTCTGGGAGGGGATGGTCTGCGAGCAAGGCTTGTAGGTGGCCTGTTTGTAAGTCGGTGTCGACCATGAAACGGGGCAGGTTGGCTATGCCTAAACCATCGAGTGTGGCTTGGTGGATGGCATCACTATTATTGACTTGGTAGTTACCGTTCGGCTGGATACGAGTGGGGCCCTGTGGGCTTAAGAAGGTCCATTCAACACCATCACGAAAATATGAGTAGAACAAACAGTTATGTTGGCTGAGTTGCTGTGGCGTTTGTGGCGCAGCGTGGCGAGCAAGATACTCGGGTGACGCGCAAATCACACTTAAACAAGGGGCAATTTTACGGGCAATAAGACTTGAATCTGGCAGTTCGCCGATGCGAATCGCCAGATCGAATCCGCCAGCAATTAAATCGGTGGTCTTATCATCCATCTGCATTTGCAGCTGTATTTTCGGGTAACGACGCAGAAACTCGGGGATTAAAGGGGCGATATGCAAGCGGCCAAATACCATAGGGACAGCGATGCGCAAATTGCCCTGAGGCGCTTGCTGTAGCTCTGAAATAGCGTCCAATCCTTCCTCTGCGAGTTTAACTGCAGGGCGAACATAGTCGAAGTAGCGGGCGCCCGCTTCGGTAAGACTCAAGCTGCGAGTGGTACGGTGCAAAAGTTGAATACCCAGACTTTGTTCTAATAGGGTAATGCGTTTACTCACCGCCGATTTACTCAGCCCAAGCTTTTGACTTGCCAGTGAAAAGCTACCGCATTCCACGATAGTGACAAAGATAGGTAGTGCCGAAAAGTGCTCCATGGTGTCCTTAGATTATCGCGTTCCCCTGCCATTATTGTTGATGATACCTCAACAGTCAGTTTTTATTATCGTGGTTATCATCGCCCTTGATGCAAGGTAGACTAATGCACTTGCTGATTGCGGGTGTCGACAGTGAAGCCTAGTTATTTTCGGGCTCATCGCTCATGTTTATCGCTTATCTTGATTACTGCTCGGCAGCTAGCCACAGCATTGCCGCAATCGCCGATGTACCATTCTCGATGCCACTGAACGGCATGGGGATGGGTTTTAGCTATTTTGTCAGAAAGAGAGTTCCTATGTCCTTGCCTTACCAATGGATTTTGTTCGATGCCGATGAAACCCTATTTTATTTTGATGCCTTAAAAGGGCTTAAGTTGATGTTTAGTGAGTTTGGGGTCGATTTTACCCAAGCCGATTTTGACGAGTATCAGTTAGTTAACAAACCGCTTTGGGTCGATTATCAAGATGGCAAAATAACTGCCGCCGAGTTGCAGACCATACGTTTCGAGCCTTGGGCAGCCAAATTATCTGTCACGGCCATGACGCTCAATAGTGCCTTTTTATCAGCAATGGCCGAAATTTGTTCGCCGCTACCCGGTGCTCGCGAGTTATTAGCCGCGCTGCAAGGTAAAGCTAAATTGGGCATCATCACCAACGGTTTCACTGAACTACAAACCGTGCGATTAGAGCGTACAGGCTTGCAGCATCATTTTGATATTTTAGTGATTTCAGAAAAAGTCGGCATAGCCAAACCCGATGTAGGCATCTTCGAACATGCTTTCGAGCTCATGGGTCATCCTGAGCGCGATTCTGTGCTCATGGTCGGTGATAACCCACATTCAGATATCCAAGGCGGTATCAATGCCGGTATTCATACTTGCTGGTATAACGTCCACGGCCACGACGTACCTGCCGGTATCGCCCCGAACTATCAAGTGAGTTCGCACCAAGAGCTATATAGTTTATTGTTCGGGTAAGTCAACAGGCACTCAGCTTATGCTGTGAAGTCACTTAGCGAGTCAGCACTTCACGGATCTTACTTGCTTTATTTTTACCTATACCACCCACTTGCATCAATGCCTCTTCAGATGCTGTTACGACTGCCTCGACACTGGCGAAATGGCATAAAAGTTTATTGGCGAGTTTAGGGCCTACCTCGGGTAGGCTTTGCAAGATGAATAATTGCTGATTTTTCTTGCGTTTGGGCTTACGTCCCGTGAGGGTTAATTCATGTTCTCTACGGTTTAACTGAGTGGCGCAAAAATACAGAATTTTGGCTGTTTCAGTTTGCGATAGACTGCGCAGTATTGGGATGTGGAAATTGATTGAAATCGAGCACAGCGCCCCGATTAACGCTTCTCTGCGTATCTGGTAACATGCGATATCTTGTGTATAACCTTCGATAAGCAGGGCGGTATGATTTGGGCTCTGGGCTAATCTGGCCACCTGTGAGAATAGGCGCCCATCGCATAATGATTGCACGAGATCGGGCAACGTTTTACGTTCAATCAGCCAACCATTGAGTTGATAATCACCCAATTTTAGGTGTTTTTTGATGAGTGAGAGATCTTCGTGCAGTGACAGCTCATAGATGATTTTTTCTGCATGTTCTCTATCGTCATAAAAGAGAGGGATTTTAGCCGCTGCCAATTTTAGTGACCTCAACCGAGTGACATATTCAGGATTGTTTATGAGTGTAGTCAGGCTGAACAACAAGCACAAAAGTTGTCTTCAGCTTTCTGAGTCGCCTAGTTAAAATTTAGTTATACCTATATCTGTTCGTTTGGCCAGCTGCATTAAGACAGCGCTAGAAAATCAATGTGAGTTAGCTATGAGTGAATATCAGTATTATCGATTCGAATGTGTTAACAGTAGCTTGTCGGTCCCGCAGCGGAATAGATTAAGGAATATTTCTAGCCGAGCAGAGATCACCAGCCACTCCTTTTGTGTTCAATATCATTACGGTGATTTAAGTGCCGATCCAGAAGCCTTAATGATGGATTTTTTTGATATTGGCTTTTATTACACCAATTGGGGGCAAGTGAATGCGTATCTTAAATTGCCAGCCGGTACAATCCCCTGTGATTTCAAGGTAATAAATGCTGACTTTTATGTGTCTTTTGTCGAGAATAAGCAGAGCCAATTACTGATATTTACTTTAGAAGATGATTATCGCTACCGCGACGATGAGAGTGCCGAATCCTTTATGCTGCATTTGGTGGCACTAAGGACAGAACTATTAACTGGCGATTATCGTGCTTTGTATTTTCATTGGTTAAGCCAAGCCAACGATGATATGGCCTTAGAGCCCTTGCCGCTTATAGCCTTTGATTTTCACCAGTTAACCCAGGCGCAATTGGCATTTACCACACTCTTTGACATCCCTTTACCATCGATACGTGCTTTACATCTTTTGCTGCAGTCAATGCCTGCACATGTTCCTCAACCCACAGTATTAACGGCACAGCAGCAGGTGGCTAAGCTAACGGATGCCGAGAAGGACGCGTTGCTTTGTTGCTTATTTGATGAAGGGAAAATATTTGCGGCGGATGCGTATGCGCTCCTCAGAACGCAAGAAACACCAATAGAGTACTCCGACTGGGTAACAGTTGCATCGTTGCATCCCTTCTGGCATGTAGCAGAAAAAGAAGTGATGCAAGAAGAGCGCATGGCAGAGGCCGAGCGTCTTGCCCGTGAGACGTTATTGCGTAATGAACATCTTGAAGCGGTTTATAAAGCGCATCAAAGCCATTGGGATAGTGCTTTTGAGGAGGCTGCTCGTGGGTGTGCCAGTGGCTATGATAATGCCGGCCGTACCTTGCAAGTGTTGTTCGATGCTTATCAACTAAAACAATCTTCCAGCGAGTTTAAACAAAATTTTGATGTTTTTATTAGCAAAAATAAACAGCGTAAAGCACTGATTAAGCGGTTAGAACCGTTACAGAAAATTATGCTATCGCTTTGATTTAGTTATTTTAATGCCAATAGCTATGGCGCTGTGATCGAGTGATGTGTTTTGCTTTATTAAAAGTGAATTAGATTGAGTCGCCAAGATAAATTCATGATAAATAAGGTTTTTTGTTTATTAGATTGTAGTTGAACACGACAACACACTATTCGACATTTGAAACTGAATGTCGGTTCTGCATTTCAATTAAATTCAGCGCTCCTTGGCAATGACTCCCCCCATTTCTTTTGTCTTTTATGGTCAGGCTACCCGCCGTAGCGGGTGAACTATGTTTAACGCCTATAGCGTGTGAATGTGTTTTTAACGGTTTAGGCGTGTAAACTTTGACTTACCTGCTTAGCGTGTACAGTAAGAGTTAAGAACAGTTTAAAGGTAAAGCTATCATGAAGGTGACCAACGCAAAGCAGTTGAGTACGTATCTAAAAGATGCGCGGCTGAACGCGCAGCTCTCGCAAAGCAAGGTGGCGAGCAAGGTAGGTATTCGCCAGGATACCGTTTCAAGCTTTGAGTTGAACCCGGATTCGACCAAATTAGAAACGCTGTTTAAGATCCTTTCTGCATTAAACCTAGAGCTAGATATAAAGGTTCGGAATCCACAGCTGGTGGATGAGCGCCGCCATGATAACGCCACAGTGCCTGAGCAAGAATGGAAGGAGGAGTGGTAATGGCAGTGCTTGATGTTTATATGAATGGCTACCTTGTGCGTGAATTGACCAAATCATCCACAGGCTCTCATCAGTTTGCGTATGCCCAGCAATGGCTAGCTATACCCGGTAGTCGCCCAATTTCTTTGTCTATGCTGCTACGCAAGCAAGCTTGTAAAGGTTTTTTTCCTGCGCCATAAAATACAAAAAGCCCTTACATTAAGGGCTTTTTGGTATCTAAAACGCGTTAACTATCATTACTCAACGTTTTGGATCTGCTCGCGCATTTGCTCGATGAGAACTTTAAGTTCCACTGCGGCCGAGGTGATCTCAGTGCTGATGGATTTAGAGGCGAGCGTGTTCGATTCGCGGTTAAATTCCTGCATCATAAAGTCTAAACGGCGACCTTCGCTGCCGCCTTTTTTGAGGATGCGGCGAGCTTCGGCGACATGGGCTTCGAGGCGATCCATTTCTTCGGCTACATCTTGTTTCTGTGCCAGTAGCACCATTTCTTGCTCGATGCGGGCTGGGTCGAGTTCACCTTTGATTTCTGCAAGGCGGTTGGTGAGCTTTTCGCGTTGATACAGCATCACAGTAGGCATGTGCTCGCGTACGACGGCGATTTGCTCGCTGACTCCGTCTAAGCGGCTTAGCAGCATGTCTTTGATGGCTTCGCCTTCACGGCCGCGGGCTTCGATGAATTGATCTATGGCTGAGTCGAAGGCTGTCATCAGATCGGCGCCGATGGCATCCATATCTTGTTCACCGCTTGCTAGCACGCCCGGCCAGCGCAGGATGTCGGTAAGATTGACATCGCCTTGTCCCGCTTCTTGCTTGAGCCAATTGGCAGCGCCTAATAGCTGTTTGGCCAGCGCTTGATTCAATTGCAGCTCGTTGTTGCTGTTGTCTGCCAGTTCGTAGCGCAGATTGACTTCGACTTTACCGCGGCTTAAGCGTTTACGTAGGCGGTCGCGCAGTACGGGTTCGAAACTGCGGAATTGCTCGGGTAAACGTAGGTAAGTTTCGAGATAACGTTGATTGACTGAGCGAATTTCCCAGGAGGCTGTGCCCCATTGTGCTTTGTGCTCGATGCGAGCGTAGGCTGTCATGCTTTGGATCATGGGTTGTCCTAATGGTTTAATCGTCATAATGAGAGGCGATTATAGAGTCAATGGCTTTAGGATTAAAGGCATACAGCAAATATACCCAAGCTGCCTGAAGATACGAGTTTCAGAGCGCCTAGAGTGCTTCAATTCAAGGCGCAGCAATGACAGAATGTCGGCTACCTTTTGAATTGATGCAACACGGAAGTGAAGTGCCCTAGGCGCTCCGTCCCGGCGGCTGATGTTAACCACGGGGTAACGCACTTTATGCTGCGTTGGTTATTTTTAACTTAGTCCACTAGGTCCGCAAATAACCGCAATCGCCATGGATGGCGTGAATGCCATTTATGCAGGAGCAATAAATGGCCTTGCCTAAAGTGCGTTAAACTCCCGCTGAATTCTGCATCTTCAGGTTGTTTGGGTATAAGGACACGGATTTGGCGTTTGAGTGTGATGAGTTTGCCAGAGAATCACCCTAAGCATGGCATCCTAAGGCTCAAGCCCTTATAATATGCAGCCAAAATCGGTCAATGACTCAGAATACAGGAATCTCGCATGCGTCCAAGTAACAGAACGCCAGCACAAACTCGTCCCATCACTATCACTCGCCAGTTTACGGCCCATGCCGAAGGTTCTGTGTTAGTGGAATTTGGCGAAACGAAAGTGCTTTGTACCGCCAGTTTTACTGAAGGTGTGCCACGTTTCCTTAAAGGTCAGGGTCAAGGCTGGGTGACGGCTGAATACGGCATGTTGCCACGTTCGACCCATAGCCGTATGGATCGTGAAGCCGCTCGCGGTAAGCAATCTGGCCGTACGCAAGAAATTCAACGTCTTATCGGTCGTGCTCTGCGCGCTTGTGTGGATATGAAAGCCCTAGGCGAAAACACTATCGTGATCGACTGTGATGTGATCCAAGCTGACGGTGGCACGCGCACTGCCTCTATCACTGGCGCCTGTGTGGCCTTAGTGGATGCGTTGAACTGGGCGCGTGGTAAAGGCATCATTAAATCTAACCCGCTGAAATTCCTTATCGCTGCTGTCAGCGTCGGTATTTACAAGGGTGAAGCGATCAGCGATCTAGAATATATCGAAGACAGCGCCGCTGAAACTGACATGAATGTGGTGATGACGGAAACGGGCAAGATCATCGAAATTCAAGGCACCGCCGAAGGCGAGCCGTTCAGCCACGAAGAATTACTTGAACTGTTGGCATTGGCGAAGAACAGTATTCGTGAAATCGTCGATGTGCAGAAAGCCGCACTGAACTAATAGTGTGGTGATGAAAAAGCCCCGTCATGTTACAGAGTGCGGGGCTTTTTATTAGCTGCAACTTTTTATCTGCAGCAAGATGCTAGTGTTAGACAAGCCCTGTACCGAATTAAATGTTGCCTAATAAAACATTACCTAATAAAAACCAATAAAAGACAAAGCCGTAAGGAGATATTGTGAAAGCCTATCAACGTGAGTTTATTGAATTTGCCTTAGAACGTCAGGTGTTGCGATTTGGCGAATTTACCCTTAAATCGGGTCGTATCAGTCCTTATTTCTTCAATGCGGGTTTGTTCAATACTGGCCGTGACTTGGCGCGTTTAGGCCGTTTCTATGCCGCTGCGTTAGTGGATTCAGGCATTGATTACGATTTGCTGTTTGGCCCAGCTTACAAAGGCATTCCAATTGCGACCACTACGGCGGTTGCCCTGTGTGAACACCACGATATCGATATCCCTTACTGCTTTAACCGCAAAGAGAAAAAAGATCACGGCGAAGGTGGCAGCTTAGTCGGTAGCGAGCTGAAAGGCCGCGTTATGTTGGTGGATGATGTGATTACTGCTGGTACTGCGATTCGTGAGTCGATGGAAATCATCGAGGCCCATAAGGCACAATTAGCCGGTGTGTTGATCGCCTTAGATAGACAAGAGAAAGGCAAGGGCGAGTTATCGGCTATTCAAGAGGTTGAGCGTGATTTTGGCTGCGGCATTGTTGCGATCATTAAACTTGCCGACCTCATTAGTTATCTGTCTGAAAAGCCTGGAATGGAAGTGCAACTTGCCGCCGTGAGCCAGTACCGCGAGCAATACGGCATTTAAGTGAAATCAGTTAATCAGCCAGCATTGATCTTAGCTAGGTTGAGAAAGGTTTGATTGAGTGGGTATGAAAACAAAAAACGCTGCGATTCTATAGAAGGAATCGCAGCGTTTTTTATTGAGCTGTATTGATTGCTATTGATTTCGACACATTTTAAATAGCGTTAAGTTTCAATACATTTATTTAGACTGGTGCAAAAACTCGGCGCGGGTTGCGGGGTTGGATTTGAAAATACCGCCCAGCGCTGTGGTAGTGGTCGAACTGGTGGAGTCCATCACGCCACGGGATTTTACACAGTAATGCACGGCATCCATTTTAACGGCAACATCTTTGGTTTCGAGCAAGGTTTGCAGCGCGACTAACACTTGTTGAGTCAAACGTTCTTGCACCTGTGGTCGCTGGGCAAAGAAACGCACGATGCGATTAATCTTTGATAAACCAATGATTTTTTTGCGTGGTAGATAAGCTATGGTCGCAGTACCATCGATCGTCACTAAATGGTGTTCGCAGGTGCTGGTGAGGCTAATGTCTTGCACTCGCACCATTTCATCGAAGCCCATCTTATTGTCGATAACCGTGATCTTAGGGAAGTTCGCATAATCTAAGCCGGAGAAGATTTCATCGACGTACATTTTAGCAATGCGGCGCGGCGTATCGGCAAGGCTATCGTCTGACAGATCCAATGACATTAATGTCAGGATTTCTTTCATATGATGTTCAATCTTGTCTTTACGTTCTTCACTGCTGTAAACGCTTGGGAGCATTGGGGTTTCAAGTCCACGTTCTAATAACGCGGCTTGTACTTTTACTGCTGCTTCACTTAATGCCATCTTATCCTCCACTACGTCGTAGCGGCTATAACAGAAAACCTATGCTGAGCATCGAGTGGTACTTGGGCTGTTCAGCATCAGATACAAATTATTGTTATTCTCGCTAGGGCAAGAATAGGGGGAGGAGGATAGCGCGAATTGCAGATAATTCATACCGAAAAACACTCATGGGCCACATGAAAAAGCCGATAGTCCTTATCGGATATCGGCTTTAAATCAGCCACTGCCAATCGAGTTTAGACTGGCAGTGACGGCAAGTTTGAGTCAATCCTAAAGTTTTAGATTAGTTTTTAGGAAGCTGAGCATTTGTTCATAATATTTCGCTCTATGCTCATCGTTATAAAAACCGTGCCCTTCATTGTCCATTACCAGTTTTTGGTAAGGATAATTGTGAGCTTTTAGGCCCTTCTCGAGGGATTCGAGTTGCTCAATTGGCGCTCGCTCATCTTCACCACCATGCACCAATAGTATGTTTGCTTTGAGTTTATCGACGTTTTCAGAAGGAGACATTGCTTTTAGTACCGCTTTATCTTGGCCAAGCACATCCTTGAGATAGCTAGTGCCTGAGCGCCTACTGGCAACATCGCCTTCATCAAACATCAGTTCAAGATCATATACGCCAGCTACACCTATGGCGCATTTAAACATATCAGGAGCAAGTACGGCGCTTTGTAAGGCGCTGTAACCACCAAAACTGCCGCCAACAATACAGATGCGTTCCTTATCGGCGAAACCTTGATCAATGACATATTGGGTGCCGTCGATGATATCGTATTGAATTTCTGAACCCCATTTTTGATAACCAGCGCGCTCAAATTGATCGCCATATCCACCCGAGCCACGGAAGTTGACCTGAAGAACGGCTATACCTTGGCTCGCTAGATATTGGTTTTGCGGGTCAAAGCCCCACCAGTCACGAATACCGTGTGGACCACCGTGTGGATTGACGACTAAGGGCAGATTTTTAGCTTCTTTACCAAAGGGTAGAGTTAGATATCCATGGAGTTGTTTACCATCACGACTGGTGAAACTGATGGGCTTTACCTCAGCCATTTGTTCTGGGTCGAGCCATTTCTTTGCGGCGGCTAAGTATTCAAGTTTCAGTTTTTTCGTATCAAATATGTAGTATTCACCAGGATTACGATCATTAAATGCAAGTACAACGAGTTTTTCTGCATCACGGGTTTCGCTAACAATTCGTACTTGATGGCCAGGTAGAGCACCAAGTAGATCTTTTAGCAATTTAGCATGCGAATCCTCAGTATCGACGAAGGCATAACTTGGGTAGCCATTTTCAAACTCAACTGCGTAAAGTTGTTTATTGGTGCCGTTAATCCAAAAGTTGCTAGGGTCAACGTTTTCATCCTGAATGATTTCAGTTTTATCGCCCGTTTCGAGATTAATTTTATAAACCCCTAAGGTTTCACCTTGGGAGCGACCGGCGGCATAAATCGTATTTTTGTCATCGGCAAAGGAGAGTGGTTTGAAATCAGCAAGACCTAGATTGAGTTTATCGGTATTTACCCAGTTACCGTCTTTGCGGTAGAACACTTTAGTCATGTTTTTATTGTCCTCACCGGCAACGAAGCGGACTTCACCTTGATGGTCTGTCATAAAACGGGCTCGGCCGATAGGTGAGCCTGTGATGCGTTTACGTGTGCCATTGAACAAGTCTACGCGATAGACATCTTGTGATAGTTCAAAGTCAAGATTGATCCTATCATTCCATGGAATAGCATTGACTAACATGTAGCGTTCATCCTCTGGCAGAGGATCGAGGATAAACGCGCTCGCCCGCATAGGGGTGTTTTTCTTGATATTTGAACCTGTTTGTTGCTCGCCACTCTCGAAGCCGAAGAGATACGCTTTTCGTGAACCATCGGCATTCACCGCCATCAATTCACCGTAGTAGATAGGTGTGTCTTGCCAGCCTTTTAGGTATTCTTTTGCCAGTACTAGTCGCTCACTATTGGCCCATTCATAGTCGCCGACTTGAGCATTACTAGGGAAACGTATCGCATTGAGGAGTTTTTTGGTTTGGGTATCTAAGACTAAGAGAACGTTTTTACCCTCGACACTTGTGATAGCGCTTAAATATTTGCCAGTAGGAGATATTTTTACATCTGAGTACTCATCACCTTTGCTGAACTGTTGTGCTAGCAACAAAGTATTGCTTGCAGTGGTATCGGCCGCAAAAGTGTTTAGGGGCAGCATAGGCAAGCAAAGCGTAACCAAAGTGGCTAATCGGAAGGGTTTCATCTGACATCCTTGTAAAATCATTGTGTTTTTTGTTCTGAAAATGTTTTTCGAGGATAAAACAAAAGATGGAGTGAAACAAGGAAGGAATATCGGAAATAAAGGACGATAGTTACCGTCCTTTATGCTGAAAAATCATTAGCTTTGTAGAAGTTGGTGCTGGATAAAACGCCACTGTTCATCGAAGTGTGTAGTAGGTTTGAGTTTGAATTCACTTCGAACAAATTGAGCGATTCGCCCTTCGGCAAAGGCTAACAGTAAATTGGCTAATATGGCTTCGTCTAAGTTGAAGCCTTTGCCTTCCCGCAGGGTTTTTTCCCGTAGGATTTGCTTCAACTGGGTTTCAATCTTGGCAAATAAATTACTAATGCGGCTGCGCAGGCGTTCGTTTTCTCCGAGCAGAGCATCACCATTGAGGACGCGGGAAATCCCCGGGTTACGCTCGGCAAAAATCAGTAACAGTTGCAGCACCAGTTGGCAGCGTTTCATGGTGTCTTTTTCGTCATCCATGATTAAATTGATGCGCGACAATAACGACTCTTCGATAAATTCGATTAAGCCTTCGAACATCCGTGCTTTACTCGGGAAGTGACGGTACAGGGCGGCTTCCGATACACCGACTTCTGAGGCCAGTTTCGCTGTGGTGATCCTTTGTCCTGGGTTGGTTTCTAGCATTTGCGCTAGGCATTGCAAAATATGTTCACGACGATTAATTTTTGGGCTTACAGCCATTGCAGTATCCTTGGCTCAATAACGACTTAGGGGATTATTTAGTGCCTGAATGGCCAAATCCGCCTTCACCACGATCTGAGCTGTCGAACTCATCAACGAGTTTGAATTGTGCTTGTACTACAGGAACAAACACCAGTTGCGCGAGACGATCGCCAATTTCTAAGGCAAAAGGACTGTTGCTACGATTCCAGCAAGATACCATTAGAGGGCCTTGGTAATCAGAATCTATGAGTCCGACCAGATTCCCCAGTACGATACCGTGTTTATGGCCAAGACCTGAGCGCGGTAAAATCACAGCAGCCAGCCCGGGATCGGCAACATGAACGGCAATCCCCGTTGGAATAAGCACGGTTTCACCCGGTGCTATGGTCAAAGTCGTGTCGATCATGGCACGAAGATCCATGCCTGCACTGCCCGGTGTGGCGTAGGCAGGTAAAGGAAATTCTGAGCCGATACGGGAGTCGAGAATTTTTAATTCAATCGGTGTTTTCATGTATTTGTTTTTTCTTTCACTATCAACGAAAGTAATTGCCGTGCCAGCGTGAGTTTGTCAGTGGCGGGCAAATCTTGGCTACCTTGCGGCCAGAACACTCGCAGGGCATTGGCATCGGCATTAAAGCCAATACCTGCAACGGAAACGTCGTTTGCGGCGATCATATTCAAGTTTTTACGTTTGAGTTTATCGCGGGCGTAGGCTTCTACATCATGGGTTTCTGCGGCGAATCCCACCACAAAAGGACGGTTAGGTAAGCTCGCAACCGTGGCTAAGATATCAGGATTCCTCACCAGCGCAAGTTGCATTTCTTCTGCCGATTTTTTGATCTTACAGGTGGCGATGTCGCTAATGCGATAGTCAGCAACGGCAGCGCAACCAATAAAAATATCTTTTTTATCAACGTTATCCATCACTGCGTCGAGCATATTCTGCGCCGATTCAACATCAATGCGGGTCACGCCTTCTGGGGTGCTTAGACTCACTGGGCCAGAGACTAAGGTGACCGTTGCGCCCATATCTGCTGCGGCTTTGGCTAAGGCAAAGCCCATTTTTCCAGAACTGTGATTCGAAATGTATCTGACGGGATCAATCGCCTCACGGGTTGGCCCTGCGGTGATCAGCACCGACTGTCCTGCGAGTGGCTTAAATTCAACGGCGTCATGCGTGGCAAAAAATTGTGTAGCCAGTTCCGCTATGTCTAATGGCTCTAACATACGACCCGGGCCGACTTCACCACAGGCTTGACTGCCACTGGCGGGTCCCCAAAGTGTAAAGCCGCGGGATGCCAGGCTGGTTAAATTCGCCTGCGTCGCTAGATTACGGTACATCTGCTGATTCATTGCTGGACACAGGGCAATGGGCGCCTCTGTGGCAAGACACGTGGTGGTGATCAGCTCATCGGCCATACCGGCATTAATCCGCGCCAATAGGTTTGCAGTTGCAGGGGCAATGATGACGAGATCTGCCCAACGAGCGAGTTCTATGTGGCCCATGGCTGCTTCTGCCGCAGGATCGAGTAGGCTTGAGGCAACGGGATGTCCAGATAACGCTTGCAGCGTCAAAGGCGTGATAAATTCCATCGCACTTTGGCTCATCACCACGCGCACATCAAAGCCACGCTCTTTTAAGCGACGGACTAAATCAGCACTTTTATAGGCCGCAATACCGCCGCCAATGCCCAGCAGGACGTTTTTATTTGTCAGACTCACAGACATCATCCGAGATAGAAATAATGCCGCCAACAATATCACAAAGCGGTGAATTTTAGTGACTCTCCCAGTTCAAAAAATCTCGTCCATACTCAGTAAAGTGAAAATATGTGAGATGACAGGGAGGTCGCATGGGCATTAAAGATTGGCCTGAGGGGGAAGGTCCGAGAGATAAACTGTTACAAAAAGGGGCGGGGCAACTGTCGGATGCGGAGTTATTGGCGGTATTACTGCGGAACGGTTTGGCGGGATTAAACGCGGTTGACCTTGCAAGGTCGCTTATTAGCGAGTTTGGCGGCCTCAGAAACCTGCTTTGTGCTCCTCGAAATCAGGTATGTCGACTTCCGGGCGTAGGACCTGTAAAATACGCCCAGCTTCAAGCTGCGGCCGAATTAGCGCGGCGTGTAGCGCAGGAAAATCTGCAAAGAGGTCAAGTTTTAACAAATCCCGATTTAACTCGGGACTATTTAATGCGACAATTGGCCGATCGCTCCTATGAAGTGTTCGCAGTTTTACTGCTGGATAGCCAGCATAGAGTGATTCAATTTGTCGAATTATTCCGCGGTACAATAGACTCAGCCTCAGTGTACCCACGTGAAGTGGTGAGCTTAGTGCTGGAGAAAAAGGCCGCAGCAGTTATAGTTTGTCATAATCATCCGTCTGGTATTGCCGAGCCCAGTCAGGCTGACCGACGAATAACTGAGCGATTAAAAAATGCGTTAGCAACCATAGACGTATCCTTGTTGGACCATATGGTTGTAGGTGATCGAGAGATAGTTTCTTTTGCAGAACGAGGCTGGATTAATTAATCTAACACTTGATCTTCACTCTGTGATCGTGTATAAAATGCGCCCTCTTTGTGCCTCGGGCGACGGCCATACGAGGCACATTAATGCTCGAGCGTTAAAATTGTTTTTGGAGAAGATTGACATGTCAAGAGTATGCCAAGTTACTGGCAAGAAGCCGATGGTTGGTAACAACCGTTCGCACGCAAAAAACGCGACCCGTCGTCGTTTTTTACCTAACCTACAAAACCACCGTTTTTGGTTAGAAGAAGAAAAGCGTTTCGTACAGTTACGTGTATCTACTAAAGGTATTCGTCTGATCGACAAAAAAGGTATCGAAGTTGTTGTTGCTGAACTTCGTGCTCGTGGCGAGAAGGTATAATAGATCATGGCTAAAGCTAAAGGTAATCGTGAGAAGATCAAATTAGTTTCTACAGCTAAAACTGGTCACTTCTACACAACTGAAAAAAACAAGCGTAACATGCCTGAAAAAATGGAAATCAAAAAATTTGATCCAGTTATTCGTCAGCACGTTATCTACAAAGAAGCAAAAATCAAGTAATCCTTGGTTAGTGTTTCGAGAAAAGCCCCTTATTTAAGGGGCTTTTTTTTGCGCTTTTTTTAGTAGTTAGTCATCAAGTTGAGATAATTGCCTCGCAAACTTAAGCCGCTGAATCATCCCCTGTGAAGCTAAAAAAATGTGAACACTTGCTGAAAATATAAAATAGTGCAGTTCTAAGCACTTTAAATCATTAAAACTGCACTTTAGTGAGAATAAATTCTTTATATGTGAATTAAAATGCAATACCATACGCGAAAGTTAGCGATTCATTCCTGGCATGTCATAGTGACGCTGCCAGCTCAAAAATGAGGTGTAAATAACGCGTGCGTACCACTGAACTGGTTGATGGATTTCGTCACTCTGCCCCCTATGTTAATGCTCACAGAGGTAAAACTTTTGTGGTCATGCTGGGTGGTGAAGCTTTGGCTCAGAATCACTTCCGCGCCATCTTAAATGATGTCGCCCTGCTGCACAGTTTAGGGATTAAAGTGGTGTTGGTGTATGGCGCTAGGCCGCAGATTGATGCTGCATTAGCAGTCAACGGTATCGAACCTGCCTACCACGAAGGCGTGCGTATTACGGATGAAGACTCGCTTAAAGTGATCAAGCAAGTTGCGGGTGCACTGCAATTTGATATCACAGCGCGTTTATCCATGAGCTTAAGCAATACGCCGATGCAAGGTGCGCAAATTAACTTAGTGAGCGGCAACTTTGTGATTGCCCAGCCATTAGGCGTGGATAATGGCATCGATTTTTGCTTAAGCGGCAGAGTGCGTCGTATCGATGTCCAAGGCTTAAAACGTCAGTTAGATAATCACTGCATAGTGTTGATGGGGCCGATAGCGGCTTCTGTGACCGGTGAAAGCTTTAATTTAACCGCCGAGGAAATCGCGACCCAAGTGGCGATCAAGCTCAAAGCCGACAAGATGATCGGTTTTAGCTCACAGAACGGTATTCTCGATCGCAATGGCGACGTGATTGCCGAATTGATGCCAAACGATGCGCAAAACATCATGAACAAGCTGGCCGAGCAAGGTTCTGCCTGCGTAGGCACTATGGCTTTTTTGAAAGCCAGTATCGATGCTTGCCGTAATGGCGTACCGCGTTGTCACTTAGTCAGCTACCTCGAAGATGGCGCTTTGTTGCAGGAACTGTTTTCTCGCGAAGGGATAGGCACGCAAATCGTGACTGAGAGTGCCGAGCGTTTACGCTGTGCGTCGATCGCTGATATTGGCGGTGTACTGAACCTTATCCGTCCATTGGAGGAACAAGGTATTCTGGTGCGTCGTAGCCGTGAGCAGCTCGAGATCGAAATCGAACAGTTCATGTTGATTGAACGCGATGGTTTAGTGATTGGTTGCGCCGCACTCTATCCTTTTGAAGAGGACAATGCGGGTGAGTTTGCCTGTTTGGTGGTGCACCCCGATTATCGCGATGCCGACAGAGGCAGTTTGCTGCTAAAGAACATAATCAATCAGGCCAGAAACCGCGGCTATTCACGCTTGTTTGCGCTGACAACTCGGAGCATTCACTGGTTCCTCGAGCATGGTTTTGTGATTGAAGATGTTGAAGCACTGCCACAGAAGAAAAAGCAGTTGTATAACTATCAACGCCGCTCAAAAATTCTCGCGCTCGATCTTTAAGCCGTTCTAAATTAATCCAATCAATGCCAGCCTAGTACTCATATTAGCGCTGGCATTTTTATTGACATAATATGTCTTTATTGGCAGATTAAGACTTCACTGCACGGGAGATACTGCCAATGAGTCCTCAATTTTTTGAACTCGCCCCTTTAACCCAAACCTCTATCTTTAGCTTTATCGTCTTATTGCTCGGTTTAGCGGGTATCTTGCTGATGTTATGGCTAAAAAATATGCCTAAGATAGCGAAATCGGCGAGTGTAGGTATATTGCTGGTGATGATGGGCGGATTTTCTTGGGTCTTCTATCAATCGAATAGCGCCGAATTAGTGTTAACCGATACAGAGCTCACAGTGGATGTTCCCTTCTATAAAGTGCAGTTATCCCGCGTGGATTTATTGCCCGCCGAGGCACGCATAGTCGATTTGCAACAAGAAGCAGAATTGACTCCGAGCTTTAAAACCAACGGTATAGGCATGCCAGGATTTCAATTGGGTTGGTTTAATCTACAAGGGAAAGGCAGGGCATTTTTGGCGATAACAGATAAATCGCAGTTAGTGTTAGTGCCAACGACTAAAGGCTACAGTTTATTACTGACAGTACCGCAAGGGAGTGAATTTTTAGCACAGTTACAGAAGTCATCATCACTTCTGTAACTGTGTATCGGCGTGATAATAATCACGCCGCTTTGCGTTTATAGGCCATGTCTAAGGTAAAGACTAACAGGGCACTCCAGATAAAACCGAAGGTCACGCCTTTTTCTGCATCGAAGGGCTCATTAAACAGACTCACCGCGAGGATGAACATAATACTTGGGCCGATATATTGGAAAAATCCAAGCATAGACAATGGAATCCGTACCGCGGCTCCTGCAAAACAGAGTAAAGGAATCGTGGTCACTATCCCAGCCGCCATTAACATCAGATTCAATTGCCAATCGTTAGTTAGCATGCTCGCCGTGGCGCTATCCAGAGTGGCGACTAGGTAGATCAATGCAACCGGTAATAGCACCGCGGTTTCGACCAATAAACCAGCTTTGGCATCTACATTGACCTTTTTCCGCAGTAGCGCATAGAAACCAAAGGTGCCCGCGAGTGCCAGTGAGACAATGGGAATAGAGCCAAAAGAGATTAACTGGATCAATACGCCAGCGCTGGCGAGTGAAACCGCAAACCATTGCAGTTTACGCAATCTTTCGCCTAGAAATAACATACCGAGTAAGACGTTGAGTAAAGGATTGATGAAGTAACCTAGGCTGGCATCGAGCATGTGATCGTTATTTACCGCCCAGATAAATAGTAGCCAGTTTCCCGCGATCAATATGGAAGTAATGGTGAGAACCATCAACTGTTTAGGCTGTTTAAACAGTAAGCGTAAGCGAGAAAAACCGCCGATAAACTGCATAATGATCAGCATAAACACGAATGACCAAATCACTCGATGGAGCAAAATTTCGGTGGCGGAAACATGGTTGAGTAATTTGAAATATAAAGGCGCAAAACCCCACATACAGTAAGCACTGACGGCAAGTAGGATCCCTTTGCGGTATTCAAGATCTGGCATGAGACATCTTCGAAGAACAACAAGGTGGCGATTGTAGGTGTGTCTGACCGCTGACTCAAGGGCATCGCCGTGTTCTTTTGGTTACAGAATATCTCGATAAGAGATTGAGTGGCCGATCAAAGCCAGTAAACATCTTGCTAATCAAGATGTTTACTGGCTTTGATCTTTAAGACGGTAAATGAGTTATCTACGGTGAAACGACTAGCCCACCATATAAGTACCTGTCCCAAAAGCAATATGTGTACCTTGCTCATTATGTAATTCCATGCGACACACAGACACCCTATTGCCCGCACGGATCACGCTGCCCGTCCCGGTAAAGGTGAGGCCGCGTCCCGGCCGTAGATAATCGACGCGCATATCGATAGTGCCTAGGGTTTGCAGGCGTTGCTGCAGCTCTTCGACTGCCCAATCATCACGACTGGCGACCAGTCCTGCAAAGGCAGTTAGTCCGCCAACCACATCGAGTACCGTTGCTGTCACACCGCCGTGGAGGATTTGCTGGTGGATATTGCCAATCAGCTCAGGCTTCATGTTGATCACTACTTCGACGCCATCAATGTCATAACGCTTGATATCGAGTCCGAGTAGATTATGGAAAGGAACATGTTGATCAAATACTGCTGCGACTCTTCTCAAAGCTTCGGCTTGGATTGGGCTGGTCATTATTGGGTCCTTGTCACTGAGTGACTGCATTAGGCGTAATTGGATTTGTTATCAACACTGAGATGAACCAAGTGCGGCTTAGAGCAATTAATCTACAGTGAAGCTCACCGCGAATGCAACTCTGTCGCTGAAATGAAGGTACTGTAACGAAATAACCTAGAAGGATGATCTCATATTGACGCAAGACAGAGCGGTTTAGGCCTCTATACCCAAGTTAGCGCAACATGTGAGTTTCAGAATGCCTTCGGCGCTTCGTCTCGGCGGGTTTTAAAGTACTTTACCCCGCGTTCGTTATTTTTGGCTTAGTCCATTAGGGGTTAAAATAGCTACAATCGCGATGAATGGCCTAGTCTAAAGTACTTTAAATTACCGTTGAATCCTGCATTTTGAACTAGTTTGGGTATAGAATAGGCCCCCTCACTTTTGACATAGAAGATCCATGGAAAAGCTCGTACTCGACACGCATGATGATCCGCTCTCGCAACGCCTAGCACAGGTGTTTGGTTACCGTGACTTTAGGGACGGTCAGCGGGAGGTGACAGAACGTGTTTGCGGCGGGCAAGATTGCTTAGTGATTATGCCAACGGGCGGCGGTAAGAGTTTGTGTTATCAGCTGCCCGCTTTGATGATGAATGGCATCACTATTGTCGTTTCCCCATTGATTTCTTTGATGAAAGATCAAGTCGATAGTTTATTGCAAACCGGTGTTGCTGCGGCTTATCTCAATTCTTCTTTGCCGCGCGAGCAGAGTGCCGAAGTGTTAAGGCAACTGCGCCACGGTGAGTTAAAACTACTTTATGTGTCACCTGAGCGCTTATTAACCGCAGATTTTATTGAGCGAATGCAGTCGTTGCAGCTAGCGATGTTTGCCATCGATGAGGCGCATTGTATCAGTCAATGGGGTCATGATTTTCGCCCTGAATATGCGGCGCTCGGCCAGTTAAAGCAACTCTTCCCCTATGTGCCTATGATGGCGCTGACGGCAACGGCGGATCAGGCGACTCGGCAGAGTATTTGCGAGCGACTTGGGATTGACCCGTTCCGTTTACTCTCGAGTTTCGATAGGCCTAATATTCGCTACACAGTGGCGGAAAAGCTCAATGCTGCGAATCAGTTACGGCATTTTTTAACCCAGCAAAATGGCACCAACGGGATTATTTATTGCAGCAGCCGACGCCGTGTCGACGAGGTTGCCGATCGTTTATGTCTGCAAGGTTTTAATGCTAAGGCCTATCATGCGGGAATGACGCAGGAAGATCGTGGCGCAGTGCAGGACAGTTTTCTTAAAGATCAAATCGATATAGTGGTCGCCACTGTGGCTTTCGGTATGGGGATCAATAAGTCGAATGTGCGCTTTGTGGTGCATTACGATATCCCTAAAAGTATCGAAGCCTATTATCAGGAAACGGGCCGAGCGGGCCGTGATGGGCTTGATGCCGAGGCCTTTATGTTGTTTGATCCTGCCGATATTGGCCGGGTGCGACATTTGATTGAACAGTCTGAGCCCGGACCGCAGCAGCAAGTCGAATTCCATAAACTCAATACCATGGCGGCGTTTGCTGAGGCGCAAACCTGCCGCCGCCAAGTGTTGCTGCATTACTTTGATGAGAGCGCACTAGAGCCCTGTGGTAACTGCGATATTTGCCTCGATCCGCCTAAGCGTTATAACGGCACCGAAGATGCGCAAAAGGTGTTGTCATGTATTTTCCGTTTAGGCCAGCGTTTTGGTATTAATCACTTAATTGAAGTATTGCGCGGCTCGAAAGGCGCCCCGATTGTTGACCGAGGCCATGACAAACTTACGACTTGGGGAATTGGTAAAGACAAGAGCCATGAGTATTGGTTGAGCGTGATCCGTCAATTGATCCACTTGGGACTGGCGAGTCAGGATGTGACGCGAGGTTCATCTATAACCTTAAACCCATCGGCACGACCTGTACTCAAAGGTGAGGTGGCATTAATGCTCGCCGAACCGCGCATTCAGTTAACGACCACAAAACGCAAGGTGA
The DNA here is from genome assembly GCF_031932025.1 of Shewanella sp. SP2S2-4. NCBI lineage: Bacteria > Pseudomonadati > Pseudomonadota > Gammaproteobacteria > Alteromonadales > Shewanellaceae > Shewanella > Shewanella sp. SP2S2-4. The sequence continues at coordinate 34,791 of NZ_JAUOER010000009.1, read as the reverse complement.
GCCAGTCTAAGGCGCCGCTGAACTACGACCGTAAGCTATTCGCGCGACTCAAGTTACTGCGAAGAACCATAGCTGAGCAGCAAGATGTGCCGCCGTATTTAGTGTTTAACGATGCGACGCTGGCGGAAATGGCGGCCATGATGCCGACCAGTGCAGGAGAAATGCTCGCCGTTAACGGAGTGGGCGAGCGTAAACTGAGTCGTTTCGGCGACGCTTTTCTCGATGAAATCGCGGCTTATTTAGCGGGAGAATAATGGTTTGGATTATTCTCACTGATTTTAACCTTGCCTAATTGATTGATACTGGCGCGCTTAATTAAAGACTCTAACGTATCAAACTGCTGCATTGCCGCGATACCAATATTGACCTTGCTTGACCCCTGCCAAGGCTGAATACAGGCCACTAATTGAGTGACGACTTTCTTAGCACCAGCTGCAGAGGTGTGCGGTAGGATAATCACAATTTCATCCATCGAATATCGGATCAACTTATCTTGCTCTCGCAATCTGTGCTGTAGCTCATCCTGCAGGGGCGGCAAGTCAACTTGCCGTATTTGACTCGCATTAAAAAGTAATAAAGACAGCGGATAATTACCTTGTTTGGCAATGTTTAAGGCCGATGTGACTTGTTGGAGCAGAGTTTCCGCAGGCTCCTCGCCTTCGATACGGGGCGCTCGATTATTTTGCTTATCAATCAAATACCAAATAGCCCCACCGAGTAACGTCATCGCAATTAAGAACAAAGTGCTATAGGCCCAGTCTAGATTTAACTCTTGGAGGATCGATGCCTTTTCTGGCGCAGGACTATTCTGATCCTGCTGCAAATCTTGTTGATTCAGGCGGGCTTTAAATTGCAATATCCGTGCAGTGTTCATCCCTTGATTGGCGAGTTCGGCAGCTCGATAGCGTTTGAGTAAGAAAGAATAGGCCTGCTTAAAATCTCCTTGCACTAAGTAGTGATCGCTCATGATCCCGTAAAATCCTTTGAGATCAGAATACTGTTTTAGATTTTCAGCTTGTTCAATGGCGTGATTCATTAGGATTAATGCGGCATCGTCTTGATGTTGGGCAAAGCGTATTTGTGCCAGCAGACGGGTCGAGCGCATCATAGCCAATTGCTGATTGTGCTTCTTGAAGGTATTGATGGCGATAGAAAGGTATTCTTCTGCTGCGTCGATGCGGCCTTTATCGAGCGAGATTGATGCCAAAATGGCATAGCTGTAGGCAAGCTCTAGTGGCGAACCGAGTTCAGGCAGTAGTGCCTTTGCTTGTTTTTCGAGTTGGTCACTGTAATCGAATTCTTGATTATCGAGCGCTATTCTTGCCGCATTTCGTAGAATGATGTGTAACACTTTACCCTTGGCATCCGGGCTCTGTATTCCTAAGTTGGTGTAATACATGGCCTGGGGGAAATCATGGGTTGCGTAGAGTAAATTGCCCATGGCCGCATAAATATAGGCTTGTGGAGGCCAAACCCAATTCTGGGTTTGAGTATGAATATCTGGATAAATATCGATGGCCAGACGTAAATCCTCGATGGCAGAGGAGAAGTTATCTGTGTCGGTATCGAGTTGACCACGTAAACGTAAGGCATCGACTAAGGCTTGGGGTTGTTGATAGCGTCGCGCTAAGGTAATGGCTGAATCCAGCAAGGGCAGCGCATTTTGAATATTGTTGTAGTTGAGGTTGGCGTCGGCTTGGCAAATCAAAAAGTAGGGGCGAACCTGATCGAGCTTAAGCTGTTTAGCATTGGCCTCGCCTAACTGTGCCACGTTGATTGCGGCTTCGTTCTCACCCAGTTGCAGCAGATTTTGGCATTTCAATACGCTCAATCTGAGTCGATTAATGTCAGAAGTGGCGCGGGTCGTAAATTGTTTTTCTAAGGCTGTGATTTGAGTCAGGGCTTTACTGGGATATTGGTAGACGAGTTCTGTGAGCTCATCTAACTTGTCTATAGCACTGGCCCCAAAGGGGAACAGCCATAACAACAGGCTCAGTACTAAGACGCGAAAATCCATTTTGTGCTCCATAAAATGCGTAAGCTCTAATATCCTTAATCACTAAGGCGGGATTATAACTTTTCTTAATCGTTTTTTGCATAAAAAACTATTTTTTTCTAAGAGAAATAAGTTAACACATCCCAGTGATTTCTGAATCCAAACAGCGGGTTAATTCTGTGGGGTCGATCACTAATTTGGCGATAAAACTCACAGTTATTGGCCTTAAGACGGGGCGGAACAGTGGAACATGAAAAAATTAGGGTTGACACTCTTGGCTAGGCAAGTTAAATATTAACCGTCCTAGATTATTTGAACAGAATAAATATTTAAATAAAATGAATAGAATTAGCAGCAAACTCGACCTCCTCCTCTCTCTCCTCGCGGTTTATACGCGGAGGTCTTAGTGTTGCACGCTCGATAAATAGGCAAAGCATTCACAAACCCCGCACAAATGTTGCGGGGTTTTTTGTATCTGAATACGGCAAAAGTTAAATAATGAACGGTGACGTTCCACGGAGAAGCGAGATGTCTAACAGAGTAATTATATTTGATACGACCTTACGTGATGGTGAGCAGGCGTTAGCCGCAAGCCTTTCGGTCAAAGAAAAGTTACAGATCGCCATGGCGCTGGAACGTCTAGGTGTTGATGTAATGGAAGTGGGTTTTCCAGTCTCATCACCCGGTGATTTTGAGTCGGTGCAAACCATAGCGCGCACCATCAAAAATAGCCGCGTTTGCGCGTTATCCCGCGCACTTGAAAAGGACATCGATGCTGCGGCGCAGGCCTTGTCTGTTGCTGATCAATTCCGTATCCATACCTTTATCTCGACCTCGACGATTCACGTTGAGAGCAAGTTGAAGCGTTCTTTCGATCAAGTGTTAGAGATGGCCGTAGGCGCCGTGAAATATGCACGCCGCTTTACCGACGACGTGGAGTTTTCCTGTGAGGATGCGGGACGTACGCCAATCGATAATCTGTGTCGCATGGTGGAGGCCGCCATTCTTGCTGGCGCGCGTACCATTAACATTCCCGATACGGTCGGTTACACAGTGCCAAGCGAGTTTGGCACTATTATCCAAACCCTGTTTAACCGCGTGCCGAACATCGACCAAGCGGTGATCTCAGTGCATTGCCACGATGACTTAGGTTTATCTGTGGCTAACTCGATAACTGCAGTGCAACACGGTGCGCGTCAAATTGAATGTACGATCAATGGCATAGGTGAGCGTGCGGGTAACTGTTCACTGGAAGAGATCGCGATGATTTTAGCGACGCGTAAGGGGATGTTGGGATTAGAAACGGGCATTAATGCCAAAGAAATTCACCGTACTTCTAATTTAGTCAGCCAGTTATGCAATATGCCAGTGCAGGCGAACAAGGCTATTGTCGGTGCCAATGCCTTTACCCATTCGTCGGGCATCCATCAGGATGGCATGTTAAAAGCACAAAATACCTATGAAATCATGACGCCAGAAAGCATAGGTTTGAATCGCAACAATTTGAATATGACTTCGCGATCTGGTCGCCATGTGATCAAGCATCGCATGGAGGAAATGGGTTATAGCGAGCACGATTACAATATGGATGCGCTGTACGAAGAGTTCCTAAAATTGGCAGATAAAAAAGGCCAAGTATTTGATTATGATTTAGAAGCCTTAGCCTTTATGGAAGCGCAGGCCGAAGAAGATAATCACTATCAATTGCAGCAATTAGTGGTGCAGTCTGACTCTACCGAAGGCGTTGCCACAGCTACCGTTCGTATCGAAGTGGGCGGTGAAATTAAAACCGAAGCCGCAACTGGCAATGGTCCCGTTGATGCCGCCTATAACGCGATTGCCCGTGCTACTGATCGTCGTATCGACATCATCAGCTACAAGTTGGGCGCAAAGGGCGTAGGCCAAAATGCCTTAGGTCAAGTGGACATTACTGCCGTTTACCACGAGCAAAACTTCCACGGTGTAGGTTTAGCGACCGATGTCGTTGAAGCCTCGGCGCGCGCTTTAGTGCATGTGATGAACTTAACGTGCCGCGCAGACAAGGTCGCCGATTACAAACAAAGCATGCAAAAGAGTCGAGAGCTAGGCGGCGTCTAGTCGCTAAAAGCTTCCAAAGAATAGCAAGGTCGAGCATAAAGCATTCACATTTAAAGGAGTTGGCTGGCGTATGAGTTATCAAGTAGCAGTATTAGCAGGGGACGGGATCGGCCCAGAAGTGATGGCAGAGGCGCGTAAAGTGCTGCGTGAAGTGGAAGCGCGATTCGATTTAAATATCGAATATACACAATACGATGTCGGCGGTATTGCCATCGATAACCACGGTTGCCCACTTCCCGATGCCACGCTAAAAGGTTGTGAAGCGGCCGATGCGATTCTATTTGGTTCAGTCGGTGGCCCTAAGTGGGAAAAGTTACCGCCAAATGAACAACCTGAGCGCGGCGCGCTATTGCCTCTGCGTGGCCACTTCGAACTGTTTTGCAATCTGCGCCCAGCCAAACTGCACGATGGCCTAGAGCATATGTCACCGCTGCGTAGCGATATCTCTGCCCGTGGCTTTGATGTTTTATGTGTGCGTGAGTTAACCGGTGGCATTTATTTTGGTAAGCCAAAGGGCCGCCAAGGTGAAGGCGAGAATGAAGAAGCCTTCGATACCATGCGTTATAGCCGCCGCGAAATTAGCCGTATCGCCCGCATCGCCTTTGAAGCCGCCCGTGGTCGTCGTAAAAAAGTCACCTCAGTGGATAAAGCCAACGTACTGGCTTGTTCAGTGTTGTGGCGCCAAGTGGTTGAAGAAGTGGCGGTGGATTTCCCCGATGTCGAGCTGGAACATATCTATATCGATAACGCGACTATGCAGCTGCTGCGCCGCCCCGATGAGTTCGATGTGATGTTATGTTCTAACCTGTTCGGTGACATTTTATCCGACGAAATCGCCATGTTAACGGGCTCTATGGGCTTGTTGTCATCGGCGAGCATGAACAGCAGTGGTTTTGGTTTATTCGAACCTGCGGGTGGCAGTGCGCCGGATATCGCGGGTAAAGGGATAGCCAACCCAGTCGCGCAAATTCTGTCGGCAGCATTAATGTTGCGTCATAGCTTGAAACAAGAAGAAGCGGCGAGTGCGATTGAGCGCGCCGTGAGCAAAGCCTTGAACTCTGGCTATTTAACCGGTGAGTTATTGAGCAGCGACAAGCGTAGTGAAGCGAAATCGACGGCAGAAATGGGTGACTTTATCGCCAATGCTATAAAGGAAGGTGTGTAATGACGAACGCAAAGACCTTGTACCAAAAAGTATGGGATGCACATATCGTTGCTTCTCCTGAAGGCGAAGCGCCGGTCATTTATGTCGACAGACATTTAGTCCATGAAGTGACGTCACCTCAAGCATTCAGCGGTTTGAAGGTGGCGGGTCGCAAGCTGCGCGCGCCGGAAAAAACCTTTGCCACTATGGATCATAATACTTCAACCCGCAGCGCCAGTTTAGATGCCCTAAGCCCGATGGCGCGCACTCAGGTGGAAACCCTAGCGCAAAACTGTAAAGACTTTGGCGTGCGCTTATATGATATTCATCATCCTAATCAAGGGATTGTGCATGTAATGGGCCCAGAGTTAGGCATTACCTTACCTGGCACTGTGATTGTCTGTGGCGATTCCCATACCGCCACCCACGGCGCCTTTGGCGCATTGGCGTTTGGGATTGGCACATCGGAAGTTGAGCACGTGTTAGCAACGCAAACGCTGCGTCAGTTAAAAGCTAAAACCATGAAGATTGAAGTGCGTGGTCATGTCACCGATGGCGTGACCGCCAAAGATATCGTCCTCGCTATTATTGGTAAAATCGGTATGGATGGTGGTACTGGCTACGTGGTGGAGTTCTGCGGCGAGGCGATTGAAGCCCTGTCGATGGAAGGCCGCATGACAGTGTGCAACATGGCGATTGAAATGGGCGCTAAGGCGGGCATGGTCGCGCCGGATCAAACCACTTTCGACTATTTAGCAGGCCGCGAATTTGCACCTAAGGGCGAAGATTGGGCGGAGGCTGTCGCTTACTGGAAAGCCATTAAAACCGATGACGGCGCGGTGTTTGATGCTGTCGTTGAGTTAGATGCTGCCGATATTGCGCCGCAATTGACCTGGGGCACTAACCCAGGACAAGTCGTTGCGATTGATGGCAAAGTGCCTAATCCTATTGATGAAGCCAATCCAAGCACCCGAGCTAGTATGGAAAAGGCTTTAGAATACATTGGCCTGAGTGCGGGCACACCGATGACAGATATCAGTATCAACAAGGTGTTTATCGGTTCTTGTACTAACTCACGGATTGAAGATTTACGCAGCGCCGCCGTACATGCCAAGGGCCGTAAAGTGGCGAGTGGCGTCACCGCGATTGTCGTTCCAGGTTCTGGCCAAGTAAAAGCACAAGCCGAAGCCGAAGGCTTAGATAAAATCTTTATCGAAGCGGGGTTTGAGTGGCGTTTACCGGGCTGTTCTATGTGTTTAGCGATGAATGACGACAGATTAGAAGCGGGCGATCGCTGCGCCTCGACCAGTAACCGTAACTTCGAAGGTCGCCAAGGCCGCGGCAGTCGTACCCATTTGGTGAGTCCAGCAATGGCCGCAGCTGCTGCGGTGGCAGGGCATTTTGTCGATATTCGTAAACCTTACTAATTACCGTAAACCCAAGAGGAGAAGTTAATGCAACCTTTTACAACCCATAGCGGGCTTGCGGTCATGATAGACAGCACCAATATCGATACGGATCAGATCATTCCGAAACAGTTTTTGTCTAAGGTGACCCGCGATGGTTTTGGTGTGCACTTATTCCACGACTGGCGTTATTTAGATGATGCGGGCGATCTGCCAAATCCTGAGTTTTCATTGAATCAAAGCCGCTATAAAGGCGCGTCGATTCTGTTGGCGCAGGAAAACTTTGGTTGTGGTTCAAGCCGCGAACATGCACCTTGGGCGCTGGCAGACTTTGGTCTGCGTGCGATTATTGCGCCGAGTTTTGCTGACATTTTTTACGGTAACTCAATCAATAACGGCCTATTACCTGTGGTGTTAACCCACGCGCAGGTGCGCCAATTAATGGATGAAGTGGCGGCAGAAGCAGGTGCACAAATTACGGTTGATCTCACAAGCTGCAAAGTGATTTCACCGTCGGGCGCCGAGTTTAGTTTTACGCTGGCAGAATCGGCGAGACATAAGCTACTCAACGGTTTAGATGCGATTGGGTTGACCTTGTCCCATGCTGCGCAAATCAGTCAGTACGAAACCCAAATCCAAGGCTGGCGCCGTTAGGTTTTCAGCGCACATTTGTACCATCTGATGGATGTTGATAATGCGCCTAGATGAAAATCTAGGCGTTTTTGTTCCTTTCTATTAAATGCCTATTAGTTAACGTATTGTATTTAATGTTTATTTAAACTGATTGTTCTATCTAAATATAAAATCATTCAGATGTTAGTGATTTATGCTAAATGTGGCTAAGAAAAATAAGTTACAGTTGTTTATGGTTTTTATTTATTTAATTCATTGATATTAATATATTTATTGGTTTTATTGCTTTTTTGGTTTTCTCCAATAGCGAGTTTTAAGTCTAGTGATGACTGTGTTTTGATGTTTGAATATTGATCTTTATCACTAAAAATATCCAATATTGGAATTTATTTAGTTTTTTCATCTGTTTTATCTCCTTTGGTTGCAAACATCTTCTGCATAAGTAAACTGCTGCGCATTCAATCTGGAGTGTTTGCTCTATTTTGCCTGAATGCCGCAGTACTCATTTAAGTAGTACAGATAACAATAAGATGATTAGAGAATGATAATGCAAAAACGTCTTCTGACTTTGGCTGTCACTGCAGCCTTGTTAAGTTCAACGACTCAACTCCATGCCGCAGGTTTTCAATTAGCCGAATATTCTGCCACAGGGTTAGGCCGCGCCTTTGCGGGTGAAGCCGCTATGGCGGATAACGCTTCGGCTCAAGGTCGAAATCCAGCCATGCTAACTTACCTTGAAGGTCGTCAGCTCTCTGCGGGTGGTATTTATGTGATGCCAAATGTCGATGTGACTGGTGATGTGAGCCTAAGCTCACCGTTACTTGGTCCAGATCCTGTCGTTATGAAAGGTGGCGATGCACTGGATGTGGCCGATGATGCGCTGGTACCTAACTTTTATTATTCAAATCAGCTAAATGATCAATGGACTTGGGGCCTAGCGGTAAACTCTAACTATGGCCTCGCCACTGAATTACCTGCGACCCACGCCGCGGCCATTTTTGGTAATAAGACTTCGGTTACCACAGTTGAGTTTAATCCAAACATCGCTTATCGCATCAATGACGCTGTCAGCGTCGGTGCTGGTGTACGTATTGTTTATGGTGAGGGCGAAATTGGTGCCTCATTACCCGGTTGGGTCGATGGTATCAAGCCTGCTCTGCCGGCTCCAGTGCAGGCTGTGTTGCCACCAGGTGGTACTGAGCTTAAGAGCATGAAGGGTGATGATATCGGTTACGGCTGGCAGTTAGGTGCAAGCTGGCAGATTAATCCCGCTCACCGTTTAGGTTTTGCGTATCACAGTGGCGTTAAATTAGAGCTAGATGGTCATGCTTCAGGTGTGATTTATACCGGCGGCCAAGATGTATCTATCGAAGGGTATTTACCACTTGAATTGCCTGCTTTTGCAGAAATTGCTTCCCATCACCAATTGACCGATAACTGGGCCATGCACGCGAGTGTGAACTGGACCGATTGGAGTGTATTCGATCAACTGGTGGCGTATTTCCCTGGCGAGGTTAAACCTAAGGGCGGTTTAGAGTCTGATTTAGTTAAAGAAGAACACTTCGAAGATAACTGGCGCTTCGCGCTGGGAACCACTTACCAAGTCAATAATGCTTGGTTAGTGCGTGCCGGTGTGGCGCTAGATAAAACGGCGGCGCAGGACGAGTGGCGCACAACCACAATTCCAGACTCTGACCGTCTGTGGTTCTCTGTGGGCGCCGGTTATCAGGCAACTAAGAATCTGAACCTTGATTTTGCTGTAACCTATATCAAAGCAACAGGCGATGCGCCCATCAACGAGCAACAAAATCTATTGAATCTAGCGACGGTTAACTTTAACGGCGAAGCAAGCGGCGATGTGTGGCTTGCGGGTATCCAGATGAGCTATACGATGTAAGTTCTACGTAGTTTAATCAAGCCCTGAATCTTCAGGGCTTTTTTGTTTTATTCTTGAGGTGGTTTTGGATCTTCAGGCTCATGGGTTCGATGGATACCTAAACTGCCGAGCACATATTTTTCATAGATGGGCTCACTCGTTCCGTGGCGAACTTTGTAGAGGAAATATTTCTCAAAGGCAATTTTGGCGACATGTACCCATTTACCCATGGAGGTCCAGTTAGCATTGCGCGGTGGATTTTGGGGTAAAGCGACAAATGCGGCGCCTTTGTCGCCCATATCGGCCAGACAAATCGCATTGAGTGTGGGTTTAGTGTTGGGAGACTCGCCTTTTAAGCTGGCGAGAATATTATCCACAATTGCAGTGGTCATGGATTCGATCATAAAGCCAGTCTTAGGTACACCAATAGGAACGGGAGTTTTTTCCAGTGGCGGCAGCGCCACACAGACACCTGCGGCGTAGATCTCGGGATAGCGTGGTGAGCGTTGATAGCTATCGGTCAACACAAAGCCCTTTTCATTACAGAGTTCGGGTACGGCTGCAATCGCCGCGCTGCCCTTGAAAGAGGGCAGAAACATGGCGAGCGAGAAAGGTAGCTCATGTTGAAACTCGACTTCGCCTTTTCTATCTAGCTCATCCACATAGGCCATGCCTGGCTCGAAGTGAGTGGTTTTTGCATTGCAAATCCATTTGATACTTCGCTCTCTAAATTCATGTTCCATTAAGGACTTAGAATCACCAACACCACCTAATCCCATATGGCCAACATAGGGTTCGCTGGTGACAAAAGTGATGGGAACATGCTGGCGAATTTTATGTTTTCTCAATAAGTGTTCGAGCGATAACACATATTCGTAGGCGGGCCCGAAGCAACTGGCTCCTTGTAATGCGCCAACCACGACGGGGCCGGGTGAGGCGAGTAGTTGCTGAAAACACGCGTAGGCTTTTTCCGCATGATCTAACGTACAGATAGATTGAGTGAAACCTTCGGGACCCGCACCAGGCACATTCTCGAAGGCGAGTTTGGGGCCTGAGCAGATCACAAGATAGTCATAGTGGTCGGTGCTGCCGTTGCCTAGAGTGAGCTGACGCTTAATAGGATCGATATGGGTAACGCCTTCACCCGAGTAACTGATCTTGCGCTTATTCAAGTAAGCGCCTATCGGTAGGCTAATTTCATCACGTGTTCGCTCCCCTAAGGCAATCCAAGGATTGGATGGAACAAACTGAAAATAGTCTCCTTCACTGATCACTCCTACTTCGCAGTCGGCCGGAAGTCGTTGCTTAAGTTCAAATGCGGCGGAAACGCCACCCAGTCCTGCACCTATCACTATCACTCTTTTCATCATGCATTCCTTCAAACTGATTAAATCATCAATGCGTCGACCTCGGTGTTGGCATTTACTGAATTTCTATCAATTAGATTTTTCTAATTATATGTAAGCGTAGGTCGTCTTTAGTTGTTTGCAACTCTATTTGTATGCTTTCTATGATTTATTTGAATTAGCCCACGCTAGGGCAACGTCGCTGTTGGGCTGGTCATAGGGCGTTATTGCGAATATATTCAGTATCCACAATTATTTTTTAAGTCCGTAGTTGTGGTGATAGAGCCAAACTCGTGGGCATTCAGAGTGTTACTCGGAATAGAAATAGGATAGGAAAGCGTGCAGAAAAAATACGTGGTGGCCTTAGATCAAGGCACGACCAGCTCAAGGGCGATAGTGTTCGATCACGACGCAAACATTGTCAGCGTGTCTCAGCGGGAATTCACCCAGTTGTATCCGAATCCGGGTTGGGTCGAGCATGATCCCATGGAGATCTGGGCAAGCCAAAGTTCAGTATTAATTGAAGTGCTGGCGCGCGCGGGGATCCACAGCGATGAAGTGGCCGCGATTGGCATTACCAATCAGCGGGAAACTACAGTCATTTGGGAGAAAGCCACAGGTAAACCTATCTATAACGCGATTGTGTGGCAGTGCCGTCGCAGCTCTCAAATTTGTGAGCAACTCAAAGCCCAAGGGCTAGAAGAGTATGTGCGTGAAAACACGGGCCTATTACTCGACCCTTATTTTTCAGGCACTAAGATCAAGTGGATTCTAGATAATGTGCCCAATGCCCGTGCGCAAGCTGAACGCGGTGAGTTGTTGTTCGGCACTATCGATACTTGGCTAGTGTGGAAGTTAACCGAGGGCAAAGTGCATGTCACCGATCCCACCAATGCCGCCCGTACTCTGCTGTTTAATATCCATAGCCTGACTTGGGATAACAAGTTACTTGAAGCTTTAGACATTCCCTTGTCGATGTTGCCAGAAGTTAAGCCTTCCTGCAGCGTGTATGGCACTACGCGGATTGCCGGTGAAGGCAGTGAAATCCAAGTCGCGGGGATGGCGGGCGACCAACAAGCGGCGCTTTTTGGCCAGCTGTGTGTCGAGCCCGGCATGGCGAAGAATACCTATGGCACTGGTTGTTTTTTATTGATGAATACCGGGACCAAAGCGGTGCGCTCTAACCATGGGTTACTGACCACAGTTGCCGTGGGACCGAAGGGCGAAGTGAACTATGCCCTCGAAGGTTCAGTCTTCATGGGTGGCGCGACCATTCAATGGCTGCGCGATGAACTGGGGCTTATTCGTGACGCCAGTGATACTGAGTATTTTGCCTCTAAGGTTGCTGATACCAATGGCGTGTATTTAGTGCCCGCTTTTGTGGGACTCGGGGCACCCTATTGGGATCCCAATGCCCGTGGCGCACTATTTGGTTTAACCCGTGGCGCCAACCGTAATCATATTATTCGGGCGGCGTTAGAATCTATCGCTTACCAGAGTAAAGATTTACTCGATGCCATGACCAAAGACAGTGGCGTCAGCCTTAAGCGTTTAAAGGTGGATGGCGGCGCGGTCGCCAATGATTTTTTGATGCAGTTTCAAGCCGATATCACCGATGTCGAAGTACTAAGGCCGAGTGTTTGTGAGACAACGGCTTTGGGCGCGGCATTTTTAGCTGGCTTGGCGGTGGGCTTTTGGGAGAGTGTCATTGAGCTTGAACATAAAGCTTGTATCGATAAGCATTTTATCCCCAATATTGATGCCGAGACTCGGGGGCGGTTATACGCAGGTTGGCAAGATGCCGTCGCCAGAACTCGCGCCTAAGCTATTCGACTTAAGCTATTCAACTCAAGTCGTTGGACTTGAGGCATGCTTAAATTTGATATTGAGTTGGTTTGAAATATGACTCGATTGTGGTGAATAAAAAGGCGCTAATCCAATAGGATTGCGCCTTTTCCGTTTTATATTAAGACGGATTTATACTTCAACATCAATAATATGTTGGCTCGGTGGCTTTTTGATTTCCGCGGTATCGTCGGTCACTTCAAGCACGACACCTTCTTTTAATTCTTCAGGCTCATCCGATGCACGGCGTTTCTTATTCTTGTTGTTATCAGCATCTTTGCGTCTCTCCCTGACTTTCGCGTCGCGCCCTTCTAACGTTGGGGGTAACTGCGACTGCGGTGTTTCATGGCTATCGGGGGCATTTGCGGTTGCACTACTCACTTGGTCGACGACCCGTTTAGGGTGCAACACGGCTTTCACTGGCTGCGCCAGCATGGCATAAATGCTATCCAATCCACTCATAACGCCTCCTTGTTACTACAGCTCTTAACGTGTTATCGGCAGGAGTCGGTTAATATTTAGACTATACGCCGTTTAAGTGTTTAAGGCGAATGAGGGGCTTAGGTTTTGGTATGAGCAACAGATGTGAATTAAAGCAGTGCTCAGCAAGAAAGAAGCATAGTGGTTGAGAAGAAACAAGTAGTAGCGAGTTCGAAATCGAGGCAATTTTGTTGGATTTGCGTAGAGCTTTTGGTGGATTTTGGCTAGAAATTTTGAGCCTTCTCGCAATCGTGACATTAATATTCAACCATCTGCAAAAAGATGATCGTCTTTATTTCGGATAATTATTTAGATTTTCGTGCTAAATCCAACTCTTTTTTGACTGTCTAATAAGGTTGAATTTAAGTTTATTTTGTTACTTTTTTGGGCTTAAGGTTATTCCTCGACCCGTAAAATTCCACAAATACAGAATTAATCCCCCATTTTTTTCATCGCAAGCACCTGAAAGCAAAAGGTTGCTGAATATTTCGGCGCAATTTATTCCTGTAGTTTCTTCTGTTTAGTCGATCTCTCGTGGTCTTTCATGTCAAAAGTTTGTCGCTAGGTTAAGTGCTCAACATGCTGCTAACCCGCTTGCCGACTGGATTTATAAAAGGATCCCATCCCTTGACATTGCTTGTCGACTGTCCCTAAACTTAGCAGTTGTGGGAAATAGTGGATATTTGTGGATCAAAAATCACAGGAAAGGATGAATTAGCGTGTTTCGTGGAGCCAGTGCTATCAACTTAGATACAAAGGGACGGATCGCTATTCCAGTGCGATACCGCGAACCTTTGCAGCTTGAGCACCAAGGCCGCATCGTGATTACCGTCGACATCCAATCCGCCTGTTTACTCTTGTATCCAATCCATGAATGGGAATTGATCGAAGCTAAGTTGTTAACGCTTTCCGATACCGATAAAACCCAGCGATCGTTGAAACGTCTGTTACTTGGTTATGCCCACGAAGTGGAGCTCGACGGTAATGGGCGCATATTACTGCCGCCACCGCTAAGGCAATATGCCAATTTAGATAAGCGCATCATGCTGGTGGGGCAATTGAATAAATTTGAGCTGTGGGATGAGCAATCTTGGCTGCAGCAAATCGATGAGTGTCAGGAAACGATTCGAAGTGAGGAGCTTGCCAGTAACGAGCGCCTCGCGGATTTTTCACTTTAACGAGTCGTGATAACTAAATAAGAAGAGAGTAATGAGTCAAGAATTTGCCCATTTATCCGTACTGCTAGCAGAAACGGTTGGCGGTTTAAACATCAAAGACGATGGCATCTATATCGATGGCACGTTTGGCCGCGGTGGTCATTCAAGACAAGTATTACAACAACTCGGTGAACATGGTCGATTGATCGCCATCGACAGAGATCCCCAAGCGATTGAAGCGGCGAAACAATTTGCTGACGATCCTCGCTTTCAAATCGTGCATGGTGGTTTTGGCCAATTAGCCGATTACGTCGAAGAGCTTGGGCTAGTGGGCAAAATAGATGGCGTATTACTCGATTTAGGTGTGTCTTCGCCGCAACTTGACGATGCTGAACGCGGTTTTAGTTTTTTACGCGATGGTCCACTCGATATGCGGATGGATAACAGCCAAGGCCAAACGGCTGCGCAATGGTTGGCTCGTGCCGAAATTGAAGATATGGCTTGGATATTTAAAACTTACGGTGAAGAGAAAAATGCACGTCATATTGCCCGTTGTATCGCTGCCGATCGTGAGAAAACGCCGTTTTTACGTACCAAAGATTTAGCCGATTTAATTGCGCGTATCACTAAAAATAAAGAACGCAATAAGCATCCTGCGACTCGGGTGTTTCAAGCGATCCGCATTTATATCAATAGTGAATTAGATCAAATTGATCAGGCACTTGAAGGAGCCGTCAATGTGCTGGCCCCCCAAGGGCGCTTGTCGGTCATCAGTTTCCATTCTTTAGAAGATCGCATTGTGAAGCGCTTTATTCGCCGCCATAGCCAAGGCGAGAGTGTGCCGCACGGTCTTCCGATCACTGAAGATCAGATTAACAAGTCGCGTAAGCTTCGCGCAGTTGGTAAGGCGATTATGCCTTCCGACGAAGAAATCGAACGCAATGCCAGAGCTCGTAGCTCAGTGTTACGCATTGCCGAGCGTTTAGATTACTAAGGGGCGTATTGTGAGTAAGCCCTCGATCAACCTGCCACGTATTGTCTTACACGATTTATGGCAGCACAAATGGATCTTGTTATTAGCGCTGCTCGTGCTCTGTAATGCGGTCGCGGTTGTTTATGGCAGCCATGTTAGTCGCCAGCTCACAACCCAGTGGGATCAGTTGCTACAAGAGCGAGATAGATTAGATATTGAGTGGCGCAATTTATTATTAGAGGAGCAATCGCAGACTGAGCACAGTCGTATTACGCGCATTGCTTCTAAGGAACTCAACATGAGTCGTCCGTTACCCAGCGAAGAAGTTGTGGTAAAGGTGCCGTGATTATAGGGAAGATATGACTAGGCAAGCGAAAATCAAACGGGTAAGCAAACCGCAGAAACCACAACTAATCCATTGGCGTTTATACGTAGTGGTGGGGTTTGTGTGTACGCTATTTTGCAGCCTAGTGGGACGCGCAGCCTACATTCAAATTATTGAGCCTGACAAATTACGCCATGAAAGCGATATGCGTACCTTACGGACCACGAGCCGTGAGGTGCAGCGAGGTTTGATCACAGATCGCAATGGCGACATGTTGGCCGTTAGTGTGCCAGTACGTGCTGTTTGGGCTGACCCTAAACAAGTCAATGATAACAATGGTTTTGCGGATATGCGTCGCTGGCAAGCGTTAGCTGATGTATTGCATGAACCTGTAGAAGATTTATTAGACCGGGTACGCGGTAATCCCACCAAACGCTTTACCTACTTGAAACGCCAAATTACCCCAGCGGTCGCGGACTACATCACTCAGCTGAAATTACCCGGTGTTTTCCTTAAGTCGGAATCCCGTCGTTATTACCCTGGCGGTGAAATCACAGCTCAGTTAATCGGCATCACTAACATTGATGATGTTGGGATTGAAGGCGTAGAAAATGCTTACAATAGCTGGCTAACGGGGACGCCTTCAAAACAGAAAGTGCGTAAATCCCGCGATGGTCATGTGGTTGAGCGCCTCGATATCATCCAAGAAGGCGAAAGCCCGAATGATCTCGTGCTCAGTATAGATCAACGGATTCAGCAGTTAGCATACCGCGAGCTGAAACGCACCACAGAGATGAACCAAGCGACCTCTGGTTCCATCGTCGTACTCGATATCCACACGGGTGAAGTGTTGGCTATGGTGAATACGCCATCGTACAACCCCAATGCGCGCGACAATCTGCAAACCTTCAGAATGCGTAACCGCGCCATGACTGATACCTTCGAGCCAGGTTCGACCATTAAGCCCTTTGTTGTGGCTGCCGCGCTTGAAGCTGGTACAGTTAAATCGACCGATATTATTGCCACTTCACCGGGTTGGATGCGTTTAGGCGGCCGCCAAGTGCGCGACCCCGCCAACTATGGCGACATGAGTTTGGCGCGTATTCTGGCGAAATCCAGTAACGTCGGCATCAGTAAATTGGCCTTGTCTATTCCGGTGCAGCAGTTACTCGGCACCTATCAATCTATGGGGCTTGGGAGCTTCTCAGGGATCAACCTTACGGGTGAAAGCGCGGGTGTGATCCAAGACCGTCACCGTTGGTCTGACTTTGAGCGCGCCACTTTGTCCTTCGGTTACGGTTTAACCGCAACCACACTGCAACTTGCACGCATGTACGCCACCTTAGGCAATGGCGGCACCTTATTTCCCGTCTCAATTATGAAACTGAAAAAGCCACCGGTCGGTGAGCGAGTCATTTCTGAAGATGTGGCACACGATGTGATGCAAATGCTGGTTGGCGTGACAGAAAAAGGCGGCACGGGCACCTTAGCGCATATCGACGGTTATCCAGTTGCGGGCAAGTCTGGTACAAGCCGTAAGGCGGTTGCTGGCGGTTATGGTGATGATTATGTTGCTTTATTTGCGGGTGTTGCCCCAGCGAATAATCCTAAGTTAGCGATAGTGGTCGTCGTAAACGAGCCTAAGGGCGATCTCTATTATGGTGGTTCAGTGGCGGGGCCGGCATTTGCCAAAGTCATGTCTGGCGCACTGCAAATGTTAAACGTTGAACCCATTACCGATAAAGAACAAGTGCAATTGGCGGGTATCGCCGCCGGGAGAGCAGAATGATGTTATTACGGGATCTGCTTGCGCCTTGGCTGCATTATGCCGGCGCGCAGTCCTTCAACGATTTGACCTTAGATAGCCGCGCAATACGTCGCGGCGATGTGTTTTTGGCGCTGCCAGGGCATAAGGTCGATGGCAGACAGTTTATTGAAAAAGCCTTAGATTTAGGTGCTGCAGCCGTATTAGTCCACACGGATGATGCCGATCAGCATGGCAAAGTGTTGCTCAGAGATAATGCCGAGCACGGCGTACAGATTTATGTTTTCCAGTTGAGCCGCCAAGTATCGGCAATTGCCGCCCAGCGTTATCCCTTAGCGCATCAGTCTGCGGCAACATCCCTTGGGGTGATTGGTATTACAGGCACTAATGGCAAAACCTCGACAAGCCAACTGATTGCCCAGCTGATAACGTCGCTCGGCCGCAAAGCCGCCGTGATGGGCACCCTTGGCAATGGCCTTTGGGGTGAGCTTGTCGATAGCGGTAACACCACAGCCGATGCTATTACCTTAATGCGTCAGTTGCATGACTTTGAAGCCCAAGGCGTGAGTGTCTGCGCTATGGAAGTGTCGAGCCACGGCTTAGTGCAAGGCCGAGTCGACGCTGTCCCCTTCGATGTTGCCGTATTCACCAATCTGACGCGGGATCACCTCGATTACCACGGCGATATGGAAAGCTATGCCGCCGCTAAGCAAAGCCTATTTCGTTTCAGCACCTTAGGTCACGGTTTATTAAATCTCGACGACGCGGTTGGTGCATCTTGGTTGACTGAACTTAAATCTGTGCCTGCGCAAATGTGGGGCTTTAGTATTGAAGGTCATCAAGCCGCGGCTTTTTATACTAAAAATGCCAAGTTTGACGATCAAGGTGTCAGTGCAACCTTAGTGTGGCCCGAGGGCGAGACTCAAATCCACTCACCACTTCTTGGTGCCTTTAATCTTTCTAATTTACTCGCGGCGCTCTCAGCCTTGTATCTGCAAGGTTTTGATATGAAAGCGTTAGCCGAGCAAGTGCAATACCTAATGCCTGTCGCAGGTCGTATGGAGCGTTTCACAACTGCGAATAACATTACCTTAGTGGTCGATTATGCCCATACGCCAGATGCGATTGAACAAGCGTTAAACGCGCTACGTCGCCATTGTGCCGGTGATTTATGGTGCGTATTTGGCTGTGGTGGCGACCGTGATAAGGGCAAGCGTCCTTTGATGGGCAAAGCTGCAGAGCAATATGCTGACCGCATTATGGTGACGAGCGACAATGCGCGTAGTGAAGACCCCGCGCAAATTATTACCGATATTATCCAAGGGCTAACCCACCCTCAGCAGGCATTGACTCAGGTTGACCGTATCGCAGCAATTAAAGAGGTTGTGGCATTGGCGAAACCTGGCGATGTGATCTTGCTTGCGGGCAAAGGCCACGAAACTTACCAAGAGGCGGCAGGTGTGCGTCATGACTATGATGAACGCGCCCTGGCACGCCAGTTATCGGAGCAATCAAGATGATCCCTCTTTCTCTCGAGACCCTAAGTCAACACTTAGGTACGTTTCGAGTCGGTGACGACGTCACCATCGAAGATTTAAGCAGTGATAGCCGCAAAATCGGCGCTGCAACCCTGTTTGTTGCCTTAAAGGGTGAGCGTTTTGATGGCCATGATTTTGCTGCAACCGCTATTGAGAACGGCGCCGCGGCGTTAATGGTCGAGCGCGAATTAGCCTTTGATATTCCGCAGCTGATTGTGCCCGATTGCCAAAAAGCCATGGGCGCGATAGGGGCTTATGTCCGTGACCAAATCAATCCGATTTGCGTGGCGTTAACAGGCTCAAACGGTAAGACCAGCGTGAAGGAAATGATCGCGACCATTCTGTCGGCAAAGCATCAAATCCTCTATACCGCTGGTAACTTCAACAATGAAATCGGTGTGCCGCTTACCTTGCTGCGTTTAACGCCAGCGGATGAGTTTGGGATATTCGAACTCGGCGCAAACCATAAAGGTGAAATTGATTACACCTCGGGACTCGTGCGTCCGAACGTGGCGCTGGTGAATAACGTCGGCAGTGCCCACTTAGAAGGATTTGGATCGCAAGCGGGGGTCGCGCAGGCTAAGTCGGAAATTTTTAATCATCTGCAGGCCGATGGCACCGCCATCATCAACGCCGATGATGCCTTCGCCGATTTTATGAGCGTTAAGGCAAGACCTTATAAGCAACTGAGTTTCTCCCAGCAAGATGGTGCTGCTAAACGTCATATCGATGTCATCGCTACAGGTCATAAGGCCAATGCCGATGGCTGCTATCGTTTTATGCTCAATTATTTAGGTGAATCTTGCCAAGTAGTCTTGCCACTGGCGGGCCGTCATCAGGTGAGTAATGCTCTCGCCGCTGCAAGTGTTTGTATTGCATTGGGATTAAGTTTGACAGAAATCGCAGAAGGCTTAAGCCAATTAACGCCAGTTAAAGGGCGCATGCAGCCGAGTCAATTGGGACGCGTTCGTCTAATCGACGATAGCTATAACGCGAATCCTGTGTCCGTTGGGGCGGCAATCGCTTGGTTAAAGGAAATTTCTGAAAATCGCTGTCTGGTACTGGGAGATTTAGGAGAATTAGGCGACAATGCGCCCCTTTTACACGCTGAACTAGGGCAACTGGCCAAGCAACAGGGGATAGATGCCTTGTTTTGCACTGGAACCTTAAGTCAGCATACGAGCCAAGCTTTCGGTGCGGAGCACTATGACAGTGTGGCGACGTTAGTAGAAAAACTCATAAAGCATATTAACCAGTTACCGGGACAGGTAACGGTTCTCGTTAAAGGTTCACGTAGCGCCGCCATGGAGCGGGTCGTGGATGGACTAACAGTAGCCTTCGGGCGTGGGGAGTTAGTGTAAATGCTGGTATATCTGGCCGAGTATTTAACCCGTTTTCATACCGGGTTTAACGTGTTTTCCTATGTGACGTTTCGAGCCATTTTAGGCTTATTGACCGCATTGGTTTTTAGCTTATGGTTTGGCCCTAAACTGATTGAACGTTTGCAATTACTGCAAATTGGTCAGGTCGTGCGTAACGATGGTCCAGAATCACATTTTAGTAAGCGTGGCACGCCGACTATGGGTGGCTTGCTGATATTGGCCGCTATCTTCATCAGTGTATTGCTGTGGGGCGATCTCGGTAGCCGCTATGTGTGGGTGATGTTGTTTGTGCTCGGCAGTTTCGGTCTGATCGGCTTTATCGACGATTACCGCAAAGTGGTGCGTAAAGACACTAAAGGTTTGATCGCGCGCTGGAAGTACATTCTGCAATCTTTGGCTGCGCTGCTCATTGCTTTTTTCCTATATGCCACAGCGGTAAATCCAGGTGAAACCCAGTTAGTGGTGCCTTTCTTTAAAGACATAATGCCGCAACTGGGCGCCGTATTTATCGTATTGGCGTACTTCACTATTGTGGGGTCGAGTAATGCGGTGAACTTAACCGACGGCCTCGACGGTTTGGCCATTATGCCGACGGTAATGGTCGCGGCGGCGTTTGCCTTGATTGCTTATTTATCGGGTCACGCGCAGTTTGCAAACTACTTACATATTCCGCATTTACCCGGTTCGGGTGAGCTTGTGATTGTCTGTACCGCCATTGTCGGTGCGGGTCTGGGCTTTTTGTGGTTCAACACTTACCCTGCGCAAGTCTTCATGGGCGATGTGGGTTCTCTGTCATTAGGTGCTGCACTGGGCACAATTGCAGTGCTCGTTCGCCAAGAAATTTTGTTAGTGATCATGGGCGGTGTGTTCGTGATGGAAACCCTGTCAGTCATTCTGCAGGTAGGTTCGTACAAGTTACGCGGCCAGCGTATTTTCCGCATGGCGCCGATACACCATCACTATGAGTTAAAAGGCTGGCCTGAACCTCGGGTGATAGTGCGTTTTTGGATTATCTCGATATTCCTCGTCTTACTTGGCTTAGCCACGTTGAAGTTAAGGTAATTGGTTATGCAAAATCAGTATTCACACATAGTGTTAGGTTTAGGGGCAACGGGGTTGTCCGTCGTGCGCTATTTGTGTGGAAAGGGCATTACGCCATTGGTGATGGACAGTCGTCGGCAGCCTCCGGGCGCCGAAACATTAGCGACGTCTTTTCCTGATGTGAAGCTGATTTCTGGCGGATTCGATTGCCGTTATCTCGTGCAAGCGACGCAGATCATTATCAGTCCCGGCATTGCCACTTATACCCCAGAGGTGCGTGCCGCTGTGGATATGGGCATCGAAGTGATTGGCGATGTGGAGCTATTTGCCCGTGAGATTGCTGACCGTAAACCTTGCGTTATCGGTATTACTGGCTCTAACGGTAAATCAACTGTCACTACGCTTGTGGGCGAAATGGCAAGGGAAGCGGGTATTGCCGTTGCCGTTGGTGGCAATATCGGTGTGCCTGCGCTGGATTTACTGCATGAAAATGCCGACTTATTTGTGCTTGAGTTGTCGAGCTTTCAATTGGAAACCACCCATAGCCTTAAGTGTGTGGTGGCGACCTGTTTGAATATCAGCGAAGACCACATGGACAGATACAGCGATATCGCTGCCTACCGCGAAGCTAAATTACGTTTATACAAACAAAGCCGCGCCGTGCTGTTTAATCGCGACGATAAACTGACCGTACCGCCAGAGCCAATGAACCAAAACAGTTTTGGTTTAGCTTCGCCAGAAGCGGACGAATGGGGCATCAGCGACAGCAAGATTTATCACGGCAGCAGCGAAATCATGCCGATCACAGAAGTCTCCCTGATTGGCAGTCATAACCATGCCAACCTACTCGCAGCAATGGCGCTTGTGGATGTTGTCGGTGTTGATAAGCAGGTTATGGCAAAAGTGGCGCGTAGCTTTACCGGCTTATCCCATCGCTGTGAAGTGGTTGGCATTAAGAATGGCGTGACCTATGTCAATGACTCGAAAGCAACGAACGTCGGTGCCACCGTTGCCGCGCTCGATGGTTTGAGTGATCACTTAGGCGATATTATTTTGATTGCTGGCGGCGACGGCAAAGGTGCTGATTTTAAACCTTTAGGTGTGGCGTTAGCGAAAGTAACACACCTCATTACCTTAGGTCGTGATGGCAAAAAGATTGCCGCGTTAAAAGACGGCGCGGTGAAGGTCGATACTATGGCGGCAGCGGTAACGAAAGCCGCTGAATTAGCGACCTCTGGCGATATCGTTTTATTGTCACCAGCCTGCGCCAGTTTAGATATGTACAGTAACTTTATGGCTCGAGGCGACGATTTTAGAAACCTTGTGGAGCAACTTAATGGCGAGTGATGTAAGACAACTTAGCCTATTTGGGCGTTTGCGTTCAGCAATGCCCAATTGGCAACGTGATACCGAAGTGCCGGGCGTGCAATTGTACGACCGTGCTTTGCTCACGGCTGTGTTGTCTTTGATTGGCTTTGGCTTTGTGATGGTGATGTCGGCCTCAATGCCCGAAGCGCAAACGCTCACGGGTAACCCGTTTTATTTTATGACTCGCCATGTGGGTTATTTAGTGGGTTGCTTAGCCATTGCGGCATTTGTATTAAGAGTTGAAATGCAAACTTGGCAGCGCTGGAGCCCCATGTTGCTATTGGTTGTGGGCTTGATGTTGCTGGCGGTTTTAGTGGTCGGTACTACGGTAAACGGCGCGACGCGTTGGTTATCGATAGGCCCAATACGCATCCAAGTGGCGGAAGTCGCTAAATTTGCCTTTGCCATCTACATGGCGGGCTATTTAGTGCGTCGTCATCAGGAAGTGCGCGAGAACGCTAAGGGTTTCTATAAACCGATTGCGGTATTTGCCATTTACGCTGTGCTGATTTTGATGCAGCCCGACTTAGGGACGGTTGTGGTGTTGTTCGTCGGTACCGTTGGTCTGCTGTTTTTGGCGGGAGCACGTTTGCTCGATTTCTTCGCCCTGATTTTTGCCGGCGTTTTGGCGTTTGTGGCTTTGGTGTTGTTAGAACCTTACCGTATGCGCCGGGTGACATCGTTTATGGATCCTTGGCAAGATCCCTTTGGTAGTGGTTACCAGTTGACGCAATCTTTGATGGCCTATGGCCGTGGCGATTGGTTTGGCCAAGGGCTGGGCAACAGTATTCAAAAATTAGAATATCTGCCTGAAGCGCACACTGACTTCATCTTCGCCGTGATCGGGGAAGAATTAGGTTTTATCGGCATTATCGCTGTGTTATCTGTGCTGCTGTTTGTGGCGCTGAGATCGATTCGTTTGGGCAATTTGTGCTTAGCCATGGATAAGCCATTCGAAGGTTATTTAGGTTACGCCATTGGTATTTGGGTATGTTTCCAGACTGTGGTTAATGTTGGCGCGAGTATCGGCATGTTACCGACCAAAGGACTGACATTGCCTTTTATCAGCTACGGCGGCAGTAGTTTATGGGTCATGACGGCGGCAGCCATGATGTTGCTACGCATTGATTACGAACGGCGCATGACATTAGTTCAGGCCGTGCAAGGGAGATTGAAGTGATGACCCCAGCAGGAAAACGAATTTTAGTCATGGCGGGTGGTACGGGAGGACATGTGTTCCCGGCGCTGGCAGTGGCTAAGTATCTAGCTCAACAGGGTTGGCAAGTGCGTTGGTTAGGCACGGCCGATCGTATGGAGGCGCGTTTAGTGCCCCAGTATGGATTTGATATTGATTTCATCGATATCAAAGGTGTGCGCGGCAATGGTTTGATACGTAAACTCGCGGCGCCCTTTAAAGTGGTGCGCTCAATATTGCAGGCTAAGGCCGTGATTGCTGAGTTTAAACCCGATGTCGTGCTTGGCATGGGTGGATTCGCCAGTGGCCCAGGTGGTGTGGCGGCAAGATTAGCCGGCATTCCATTGGTACTACATGAGCAAAATGCCATCCCAGGGATGACGAACAAGTTGTTGTCGCGGATTGCGACGCAAGTGTTATGTGCCTTTAAAAATACCTTTACCACAGTGAAGGCCAAGGTTGTTGGTAATCCGATTCGCCAAGAATTGATTGCCTTAGGCGCAGAACCAAAGCCAGAGGCTGATGAAGCCTTAAAAGTATTAGTTGTCGGTGGCAGCCTTGGCGCCAAAGTCTTTAATGATCTAATGCCTGAAGCGGTTGCGATTCTGAGTCAGCAGCAGTCTGTTACGGTTTGGCATCAAGTGGGTAAAGATAATCTTGCGGGCGTGAAGGCGGCTTATCAGCAACATGGGCAAGATGGCGGCGTGAATATCGCCGAGTTTATCGACGACATGGAAGCCGCTTATCGCTGGGCTGATGTGGTATTGTGCCGCGCCGGTGCGCTGACGGTGTCTGAGTTAGCGGCGGTGGGGCTACCGAGTATTCTGGTGCCTTATCCCCATGCGGTGGATGATCACCAAACCCGTAACGGCCAAGTATTGGTTGAGGCTGGCGCAGCTTTCCTATTGCCACAGGCCATCTTGGACGTGAATAAACTGGCGGGCAAATTACAACTGCTTGCCAATGACAGAACAGAATTAGCCCGTATGGGCCAAAGAGCGAGAGACGTTGCCGTACTGGATGCGACTGAACAAGTTGCCGCAGTGTGCATCAGCCTTGCTGAGAAAGGATAAGCATGACTAAGACAGAAAGATATGCACAACTGAGAAGCATGATCCCAGAAATGCGCCGTATTAAGCGTATTCACTTCGTCGGCATTGGCGGCGCGGGCATGGGCGGGATCGCCGAAGTGTTAGTGAACGAAGGCTATCAGGTGAGTGGTTCGGATATCGCGCAAAATGCCGTGACCGACAGATTGTGTTTGCTCGGTGCCAAGATCCAAATTGGTCATGCCGCCGAAAACGTGCAGCAAGTGGATGTGGTCGTGGTCTCCACGGCGATTAATCTGGAAAACCCAGAAATCCTTGCTGCTAAAGAATTACGTATTCCTATTGTGCGCCGCGCCGAAATGCTAGCCGAGTTGATGCGCTACCGTCATGGTGTGGCAATTGCGGGCACCCATGGTAAAACCACGACAACGAGCCTTATCGCCAGCGTGTACGGTCAAGCGGGGCGGGATCCAACCTTCGTGATTGGTGGCTTGCTCAATAGCGCCGGTACCAACGCCAGATTAGGCACCAGCCGTTACTTGATTGCCGAAGCCGATGAGAGTGATGCGAGCTTCCTGCATTTGCAGCCTATGGTCAGTGTGGTAACTAATATTGAAGCCGATCATATGGATACCTATGGCGGTGATTTCGAAAAATTGAAATCGACCTTCGTGGATTTCCTACATAACTTGCCGTTTTACGGTGTCGCAGTTGTGTGTATCGACGATGCTGTGGTGCGCGAAATCATGCCGCGGATTGGTCGTCAACTCGTGACCTATGGTTTTAGTGACGATGCGGACGTGCAAGCGCTGAATTTCAGTCAGCAAGGGCATCAGTGTCGTTTCACTGTGAGACGTAAAGGCAAAGCGGATCTCGATCTGGTGCTGAATTTACCGGGTCAACATAATGTGCTCAATGCGTTAGCTGCGATAGCGGTCGCGACCGAAGATGAAATCGACGATAGCGCCATTACTCTGGCGTTAGTGGAGTTCCAAGGTATAGGTCGTCGTTTCCAGCATTTGGGCAAGTTTGCTACGCCCAAGGGCGAAGTTATGTTAGTCGATGATTATGGCCATCACCCCAGTGAAGTTGCCGCGACCATTAAAGCAGCCCGTGCAGGTTGGCCAGACAAGCGTCTGGTTATGGCGTATCAGCCACACAGATACACCCGTACCCGTGATTTGTATGAAGATTTTGTGGAAGTGTTATCCCAAGTGGATTGTTTACTGTTGCTCGATGTTTATAGTGCGGGTGAAGCGCCGATCACTGGTGCCGATGGCCGAGCCTTATGTCGCTCAATTCGCCTGCGTGGCCAGTTAGATCCGATCTTTATCGCCAGTCCTGATCAGCTCGCAGAGGTATTGCCCGATGTATTGCAAGAGGGGGATTTATTACTCACCCAAGGTGCAGGTAATATTGGCGCCCTGTCACGATTGTTAGCGACGACAGAATTGGGCTTTGCCGTTGCGGAATTACCTGCGCAAGCAAGCTGATCTTTAGCGCTTGATCTGCGAGGAAAAGGAAATTTTGACCAAAGGATTTTGGTCTATATAATGGCCGGTTTTCTGTGGTTTTTAATGAGTGTCGTTAAAGGTGGAATGAAGCGTGTCTTGGAGTGATAAGAGGCGGCACTGGCGGGCAAGAATGTCACGGGTTAATTGGTATCTGTGGAGCGGGGCTGGCTTTTTATTCTTCATCGTGGCCAGTTTTGTATTTGGTGGATACCAACTACATAAATTTTTAAACGATGCCAGCACCTTGCCGATTGAGGCCGTTGCCATCAAAGGTGAGCGGGCTTACACCACAGATAAAGATATACAAGTGGCACTACAGGATTTAATGCAGCGGAGTTTTTTTAGTGCTGACATCACCTTAGTGCAACAGGCGTTAGAAGACTTACCTTGGGTGTATCGCGCGTCGGTAAGACGTGAGTGGCCAGCGAAACTCAGGGTATATTTGCAGGAGCAGCAACCAGCAGCCCATTGGAATGGTGACGCTTGGTTGAACGTGCATGGCGAAGTGTTTGAAGCGCCATCGCACCCAGAGCTGGAGCATTTACCGCAGTTATCAGGGCCAGACGATATGGGTCTTGAGGTGCTGACTGTGTATGCACAGATCAACTCACTGTTAAAGATTAATGGCTTTACCTTAGCCAGTTTGAATTTGACGCCGCGACATGCGTGGCACGCGACCTTAGGAAACGGCATCGTTTTAGATTTAGGTCGAGAAGATAAAATTGCACGGATACAGCGATTTATAACTGTTTATCCGGTTTTGGCGAAACAAGATAAATCCGTCGCCAGAGTAGATTTGCGCTACGACACAGGGTTGGCCGTAGGCTGGGGCGATGCACAAACAAGAGAGCCGATAATTAATGATCAAAAACCAAGATAGAAACCTTATCGTCGGATTGGATATAGGAACCTCTAAGGTCGCAGTGATCATAGGCGAAGTTCTGCCCGATGGCGAAATCAGCATAGTCGGCCTTGGCAACCATCCCTCAAGAGGTATGGATAAAGGTGGCGTTAACGATTTAGATTCGATAGTTCGCAGTGTGCAACGTGCGCTCGATCAAGCGGAATTAATGGCCGATTGCCAAGTGTCATCGGTTTACCTGAGCATCTCTGGTAAACACATCGCCTGCCAAAACGAAAACGGCATGGTCTCGATCAACGATGAAGAAGTGACACAGGAAGACGTTGATAACGTGATCCACACGGCTCGCTCGGTGAAGATCCCGACCGAACGTCGCATCTTGCATGTGCTGCCACAGGAATATGCGATCGACGTGCAAGACGGCATTCGCAGCCCAATCGGTATGTCTGGCATGCGTATGGAAGCCAAGGTACACATAGTGACCTGCGCCAATGATATGGCGAAGAACATCACTAAGAGCGTTGAGCGTTGTGGCCTTAAGGTCGACGACTTAGTGTTCTCTGGGATTGCCTCAGCCGATGCCGTGCTGACCTTCGATGAGAAAGACTTAGGTGTGTGTATCGTCGATATCGGCGGTGGCACCACAGATATTGCGGTATATACCAACGGCGCCTTGCGTCATTGTGCGGTTGTGCCTGTTGCGGGCAACCAAGTGACCAACGACATTGCGAAGATTTTCCGCACGCCGTCGTCACATGCTGAACAAATCAAAGTGCAATTCGCCTGTGCGCGCAGCTCTATGGTGAGCCGCGAAGACAGTATCGAAGTGCCATCGGTAGGTGGACGTCCATCACGTAGCATGTCACGTCACACGCTCGCCGAAGTGGTAGAACCAAGATACCAAGAGCTGTTTGAGTTAGTGCTCAAAGAGCTGAAAGATAGTGGATTAGAAGATCAAATCGCTGCAGGTATTGTGCTCACAGGTGGCACAGCGTCGATTCAAGGTGTGGTCGATATTGCGGAAGCGACGTTCGGCATGCCAGTTCGTGTAGCGTCACCGCTACCGATCAAAGGTTTATATGAATACGTGGACCAGTCTATTTACTCCACTGGAGTCGGACTGCTTCATTACGGTGCACGACGGGTGATCGAACGTCAGTTCGAACGTCCTGAGCGCCAAGGGGTAACTAGCGCTTGGAATCGGGTCCAAAGCTGGTTTAAGGGCGAATTTTAATTTTCATAACGCAGGCAACACGGAGATCAGACAATGTTTGAGATCATGGATACTCACTCAGACGACGCGGTGATTAAAGTCATCGGCGTTGGCGGCGGCGGCGGTAACGCTGTCGAACATATGGTCAAACACAACATTGAAGGTGTTGAGTTTATCGTTACCAATACAGATGCTCAGGCCCTGAGAAAATCAGGTGCAGGCTCAACGATTCAATTAGGACGTGATGTCACTAAAGGTCTCGGAGCAGGAGCAAACCCAGATGTGGGTCGTGCAGCAGCTGAAGAAGACCGCGAAAACATTCGCGCGGCGATCAAAGGCTCAGACATGATCTTTATCGCTGCCGGTATGGGCGGTGGTACAGGTACTGGTGCTGCACCAGTTGTCGCTCAAATCGCTCGCGAAGAAGGTATTCTGACCGTTGCGGTTGTGACTAAGCCTTTCCCATTCGAAGGGAAAAAGCGTATGGCTTATGCTGAGCAAGGTATTGCTGAGCTGGCTAAGCACGTGGATTCGTTAATCACGATTCCAAATGAAAAATTATTAAAAGTATTGGGCCGTGGCACTTCTTTACTCGATGCGTTCGCCGCAGCGAATAACGTGTTACTTGGCGCGGTACAAGGTATTGCCGAACTTATCACTCGTCCAGGTCTGATTAACGTCGACTTCGCCGACGTGAAGACTGTGATGTCTGAAATGGGTAATGCCATGATGGGCACAGGCGTCGCTCGCGGTGAAGACCGTGCTGAAGAAGCGGCTGAAGCTGCTGTTGCCAGCCCATTATTAGAAGACATCGACTTAGCCGGTGCGCGTGGTGTGTTAGTTAACATCACTGCGGGTATGGACATGAGTATCGAAGAATTCGAAACGGTTGGTAATCACGTTAAGGCTTATGCCTCTGACAACGCGACTGTGGTTGTGGGTGCTGTCATCGACCCAGAAATGAGTGATGAGCTGCGTGTAACGGTTGTTGCTACTGGTATTGGTGCTGAAAAGCGTCCAGATATTCAATTGGTGTCTAAGCCTGCGCCTCGTCCAGAGCCAGTAGTTGTGGAACCAAAAGTCGAAGCCTATGTCGAAGAAGCGGTACATGTGAACTACGCTGCGCCAAAAGGCAACGTATTGCCAGCGGCTCCACAGCCAGCTCCACAGCCTGCACCATCGACAAAGCATGAGTTGGATTATCTTGATATTCCAGCATTTTTGCGTAAGCAAGCTGACTAGCGATAGCGTTTGAGTCCAGCGTATATGTGAGGTGTTGTTCGTTTTGGGCAATACCACAGCATAGCTGCATTTGTGTGACATAATAAAGTTATGTTATTATGTTGAACCAGTGCGGCCAATTTGCCGACGCTGAGTGTACAAATATTAGGCTTTATAATTGGCATTTAAACGGGTAACTGAATGATATTTCAAAGAACTGTTCAGAAAATGGTGAAAACTACTGGTGTCGGATTGCATTCTGGCAACAAGGTCACTTTGAGCATAATGCCCGCGCCCGTTAATTCAGGGATCGTACTCGTGCGCACTGATTTGAGTCCTGCCGTCGCCATTCCAGCGAAGGCAGAGCAAGTTCGTGAAACCACTATGTGTACGGCACTTGTCAATGACGAAGGTATTCGTATCTCGACCATTGAGCATTTATTTGCAGCACTTGCGGGTTTAGGCATAGATAACGCCGTAATCGAAGTGGACGCGCCTGAAATTCCTATTATGGATGGCAGTGCGAGCCCATTCGTCTTCTTATTGCAGTCTGCGGGTATTAAAGAGCAGGCCGCACCTAAGAAGTACTTAAAGATTAAGCGCCCTGTGCGTGTTGAAGATGGCGACAAATGGGCCGAGCTAAAACCCTTTAAAGGTTTTAGAGTCAATTTTAAAATTGACTTCGCACACCCAGAGATCGCTCGTAGCCAGCAGCACGTGGTGATGGACTTTTCAACGTCTGCTTTCGTGAAAGATATCAGCCGCGCCCGTACTTTTGGGTTTATGCGTGATATCGAATATCTGCGAGCCAACAACCTAGCGTTGGGCGGCAGCATGGAAAACGCAGTTGTACTTGATGAATATCGCGTCCTTAATCCCGACGGCCTGCGTTATGAGGACGAATTTGTTAAGCACAAAATTCTAGATGCGTTTGGTGATTTATATGTGGCTGGACACGCTATTTTAGGTGAGTTTACTGCGTATAAAACCGGTCATGCGTTGAACAATCAATTGGTGCGTGCTTTACTCGCGCAACAGGATGCGTGGGAGTTGGTTAGCTTTGAAAAAGAAGCCGATGTTCCCGTTAGCTTTACCGTGCCAGGTGGCGCTGTATTTGCTTAAAAAGCGGTGAGATTATTTATTACGGCTGGCCAATGAGGCCAGCCGTTTTAGTTTTTCGCCCAGTGAACCGCCAATATTTTCCGCTAATGCCGCAATATGCTCCGCTGCCGCAGGGCTTAATTCTTTGTGTCCCTGTTTAGGCTTTGCGTCATACATTGCTAATCTCGGGTTGACTTTAACTTCAATTGCGGTAAGGATTGGGAGCGTTTCTGCTTGAAGCTGCGCTAGTAGCTTCGGCTTTTGGAAATTAATTCGTGCAGCCCAGGCCGCCGAAGTGGTTTCAACCACAAGAACACCCTGGCGGAAATTAGCGACTTTTAGCTGCTCCGCAACAGGACCTACGATAATCTGCTTCACATGATGATTCAGATACATAAGTAGTTCCGCTTTCTCAGCAAGGTCGGGTAATTTGCCCGATTGATGCAGTAATTGGCTGAGATCTTGAGGGGGCTTTTTCATAAGATAATAAGATGGCTGAATTAGGCTATGAGTGTAACAGTATTTATTCAAGGTCGGAATGGCGTCACACGCTGGCAGCCCAGTAAACGCTGGTTGCTACTTCCAATACTATTGTTGGCCACTGGGTCCGGTATTTATCAACACAACTCAGCTCGATTTCAAGATCAGCAAGCCAGTGTCGATAACGATCGTCTCGTGCGCGAACAACAAAAGAAACAAGTCTTAGAGCTAAAAAGTGCTACCGAGTCTCAACTGGCTATGCTAGTGACTCATGTTGCACGTATGCAAGCCAAGATCACCCGTCTCGAAGCCTTAGGTCAACAGGTCGCCCAGCAGAACAAATTGGATGAAGATTTCGATTTCTCATCCGAAGTTGGTGTGGGTGGTTTGAGCGAATTAGGCACTAACATCGAGCTCGGACAGCTTATCGACGATATGGATAAGTTGGCATCACGAATTGACAATAATAATGTTCAGCTTTCACTACTTGAAACAGTGTCATCTAACCACCATATAGATGATGAACGTTATATATCAGGGATCCCACTCGATAAAGGTTGGTTATCGTCGCCCTACGGATTACGTAATGACCCTTTCAACGGTCGCAGGACTGTGCATAAGGGGATTGATTTTACCGGCCGAGAAGGGGCCAAAGTTGTTGCGACTGCTGCAGGCGTAGTAACTTGGGCTGGGAACATGTTCGGTTATGGCGAGTTGGTCGAAATAGACCATGGTAACGGTTTACATACGCGTTATGGCCATAATAAAGCTTTGTCAGTGACTGTAGGTGATGTGGTCGCAAAAGGCGATGCAATCGCCAGTATGGGAAGCACTGGGCGCTCAACTGGGGCTCATGTGCATTATGAAGTGTTGCGCGGCGGACAGCAGATAGATCCACAAAAGTTTGTCTACCGCAAAGCAAGTTAATTGAAACATTGGCTTCTAGTTTCCATCATGGACTTGGCCTACAGAGAATAAGTGATTCAGATGTTTGGTAAATTACTGACAAAAGTATTTGGTAGTCGCAACGACCGCACCCTTAAAGGGCTTCAAAAGATCGTTATTAGCATTAACGCACTAGAAGCTGATTATGAAAAATTAACCGATGAAGCATTAAAAGCGAAAACCGCTGAGTTCCGTGAGCGTTTAGCTGCCGGCGCTTCATTAGATAGCATCATGGCTGAAGCGTTTGCGACAGTACGTGAAGCGTCTAAGCGTGTATTTGACATGCGCCACTTCGACGTACAGTTACTCGGTGGTATGGTGCTCGACAGTAACCGTATTGCTGAGATGCGTACGGGTGAAGGTAAAACCTTAACGGCAACCTTGCCCGCTTACTTAAACGCATTGACGGGCAAAGGCGTTCACGTGATTACCGTGAACGATTACTTAGCACGTCGTGATGCCGAGAATAACCGTCCGCTGTTTGAGTTCCTTGGTTTAACCGTCGGCATCAACGTGGCAGGTCTCGGTCAGCAGGCAAAGAAAGATGCCTATAACGCCGATATCACTTACGGTACCAACAACGAGTTTGGTTTCGATTATTTGCGCGATAACATGGCGTTTTCGCCGCAAGAACGGGTACAACGTCCGTTGCATTACGCCCTAATCGATGAAGTGGATTCAATCTTAATCGACGAAGCGCGTACACCGCTGATTATCTCTGGTGCCGCTGAAGATAGCTCTGAGCTTTACATCAAGATCAACCTGCTTATCCCAAATCTTATCCGTCAGGATAAAGAAGACTCTGAAGAGTATGTGGGTGAAGGTGACTACAGCATCGATGAAAAAGCCAAACAAGTGCATTTCACCGAACGTGGTCAAGAAAAAGTAGAGAACCTGCTGATCGAGCGCGGCATGTTAGCCGAAGGTGACTCACTCTATTCTGCTGCAAATATTTCCCTGTTACATCATGTTAACGCGGCGCTCCGTGCGCACACGCTGTTTGAGCGTGATGTGGATTACATAGTACAAGACAATGAAGTCATCATAGTCGATGAACACACGGGTCGTACTATGCCGGGTCGTCGTTGGTCAGAAGGCTTACATCAAGCTGTCGAAGCCAAAGAAGGCGTGCATATTCAAAACGAAAACCAAACATTGGCTTCGATCACTTTCCAGAATTACTTCCGTCAATACGAGAAGCTGGCAGGTATGACAGGTACAGCCGACACTGAAGCGTTCGAATTCCAGCACATCTATGGATTAGACACAGTTGTTGTGCCGACTAACCGTCCAATGGTGCGTAAGGATATGGCGGATTTGGTTTACCTGACCGCCGATGAAAAATATCAAGCTATCATCAAAGACATTAAAGATTGCCGCGAACGTGGTCAGCCAGTGTTGGTGGGTACGGTCTCAATCGAACAGTCTGAACTGCTAGCGCGCTTAATGGTGCAGGAAAAAATCCCACATCAAGTTTTGAACGCGAAATTCCATGAAAAAGAAGCTGAAATCGTCGCCCAAGCAGGTCGTACTGGCGCTGTGACTATTGCCACTAACATGGCAGGTCGTGGTACCGATAT
Organism: Shewanella sp. SP2S2-4; assembly: GCF_031932025.1. Lineage (NCBI taxonomy): Bacteria > Pseudomonadati > Pseudomonadota > Gammaproteobacteria > Alteromonadales > Shewanellaceae > Shewanella > Shewanella sp. SP2S2-4. Next base: position 1,259 of record NZ_JAUOER010000009.1, on the reverse strand, counting down.
CGTGCTTGGCGGTAACTGGAACATGGAAATCGATGCGCTCGATAATCCAACCGCTGATCAAAAAGCTAAGATCAAAGCCGACTGGCAAGTTCGTCATGATGAAGTCGTTGCCGCAGGTGGTTTACACATCCTAGGTACTGAACGTCACGAATCACGCCGTATCGACAACCAGTTACGTGGTCGTGCGGGTCGTCAAGGTGACGCGGGTTCATCACGCTTCTATCTGTCGATGGAAGATAGCTTAATGCGTATCTTCGCCTCGGATCGTGTCTCTGGCATGATGAAAAAGCTGGGCATGGAAGAAGGTGAAGCGATCGAACATCCATGGGTGTCTCGCGCAATTGAAAATGCTCAACGTAAAGTTGAAGCTCGTAACTTCGATATCCGTAAGCAATTACTCGAATTTGATGACGTAGCCAACGATCAACGCCAAGTGGTTTACGCCCAGCGCAACGAGTTGATGGATGCGGAAAGTATTGAAGATACTATCCAAAACATCCAAGACGATGTGATTGGCGCGGTAATCGATCAATATATTCCACCACAATCAGTAGAAGAGCTCTGGGATATCCCGGGTTTAGAGCAACGTCTACACCAAGAATTTATGCTCAAATTACCTATCCAAGAATGGTTAGATAAAGAAGACGATCTGCATGAAGAAAGTCTGCGTGAGCGTATTATTACTGCTTGGGGCGATGCGTATAAGGCGAAAGAGGAAATGGTTGGCGCGCAAGTGCTACGCCAGTTCGAGAAAGCCGTTATGCTGCAAACACTCGATGGTCTGTGGAAAGAACACTTAGCGGCGATGGACCATCTGCGTCAAGGTATCCACTTACGTGGTTACGCGCAGAAAAATCCAAAGCAAGAATATAAGCGTGAGTCGTTTGAGTTATTCCAACAACTGCTGAACACCTTGAAACACGACGTCATCAGTGTGCTGTCGAAAGTACAAGTTCAAGCTCAGTCGGATGTGGAAGAAATGGAAGCGCGTCGTCGTGAAGAAGATGCCAAGATCCAGCGCGACTATCAACACGCAGCGGCAGAGTCGCTTGTTGGCGGTGGTGATGAGCATGAAGCTGTCACTGCGCAAGCACCGATGATCCGTGATGGTGAGAAAGTGGGTCGTAACGATCCTTGTCCTTGTGGCTCAGGTCGCAAGTACAAACAATGTCACGGCAAGTTAAGTTAATCTGCTGACAGATTAAGCCTACTGAATAAGTAGAATAGAACGCACACTAAAGGCAACTTATCTAAGTTGC